>CAMYMP010000201.1 GCA_947259435.1 uncultured Woeseiaceae bacterium | reverse complement strand
AGTCGACGCCGAGCGTTTATGAACGGCAGCCGATCATCAACGCACTTGCCAATGTCCTCAACGAGGCAGGTATGGACGAGGTTGCAAAACCGCTTCTGCTGGCCGAGTTGGATCGCTCGAAACAGGCCTACTATTTCATGCCGGATATTGCGGACATCGAGAAGCGCGCCGGCAATACCGAGCTTGCGATCGGATGGCTGCAAAAAGCGTATGAAGCGACCCGAGGTCCGGCTACGCGATTCCAGTGGGGCTACTACTACCTGTCAGGGCTGCTGGAGATGGCGCCGGCAGATGCAGAACGAATTCGCGATACGACGGTCGGGATGATACGAGAACTTCACGAATCGGGCGGTTTTTATCAGCGGCCGAAGAGACAGTTAAGCTCTCTCCAGGAGGAACTGCTTGCGTGGGCGGAGGCCAACGGCACTGACTCCGTGCTCGAAGAAATAAGACAGGCCGTGCTGTCGATCTGTGCGAGCGCGGCGTCCGCAGACGAGTCCTGTCAGACTTTCCTGGAGCGGGCCTGAGTGAGGGCGACTCTCCTCGCAACACTCGCCGCGCTGCTGCTGGTCACAGCATGTGCGTCCAGAGAAGAACTCCTGCCGAAGAGCGCGGTAACGCCCACCGGGGTTGACTTGTCGGGCACGTGGCAGCTGCGAGCCGAGAATGGCGACACATTGCGACGCATCAGCGAGGCCCGGCGCGAGGCCGCCGGGGACGGGCAGGGTATTGTGCTACCGCCGAAGGGTACGCAGAGTCAGACAAGAAAAACGTCGAGCGATGGTACATCCGTGCATGTGTTTCTCGAGACCGGCAGTACCTTGAAGGTATCTCAGACGGACTTCGGCTTGTTCATCAGCTTTGACCGTGCCGTCGTCGAGGAGTACCGCTTCGGCGAGAAACGCGAGACAAATGTAGGGCCGATCGTTGCCGATCGCGTATCCGGTTGGGACGGAGACGTCTACGTTATTGAGACGCTTGACGATGACGGCGCCAAGCTGATCGAAACCTACCGCCTTGACGTGGCGGACGGCAGCCTGGTTCGCACGATCACGATCGTGCATGACGGGGTCAGCGAGGTCGACGTCGATCAGGTGTTCGACCGGATCTGACAGCTTAGAGATCCTGGAACCCGAAGGCGCTCGAGGCAACTTCCGGCGTGTAGCGGCTGAGCGTTGCGCGTACCTTCAGTTTATCCCGGCGGTGCTGCTCGATGATGACCGGCAGATATCCGAGCTCAGGCGCGCACCAGAGTGTGGTTATGCGCTTCGATCCGAGAGCTTGATGCTGGATACCGACGACTTCGAATTTTCCGGCAGGCACCTTGACGGTACGCGTGCCAACGTTGCGCACGTTAACGGGGCGAAGCCGGTCGATTTCGAACATCGTGTAGTGTTCGCTCGGCCCGTCATGCAGCATGTCGTACATTAGTTCGTACTGAATCGACACCCTGTCGTGCGCAAGGTCATCCATGACAGACACCACTTCTTCACCATCAACGGTGCCACGAGCCTCTCCGATGTCCCAATCAAACCGGATGTACGCGTCTTCCTCGTCCCGGGAGATCGTATTCCTGGACGAGTACACTTTCGGCCGTATGCCCTCTGCAGTGCTGGAAAATTCGGATGTCTCGCTGATGGAGCCCCGGGCAAGCATTCGGGACATGCCTATTGGTTCTATGATGTGCGTCGCGACATAGCCCGTTGCCGTCGATTTCAGCTCGGTATTGAGTTGACCGCTCAGCACGCTGATCTTGACCTTATATTCGGCCGTATGCGGCGTCAGCGCAGTTTCCGCGAACGCTGTGGTCGTGAGCAGCGCCGCACACAGCAGAGCAACAAGGCCCCGAGCCTTGCTGGTCGCATTACGGTGTTCGCGATTTGCCATCAAAACCACCTTCGGCCGTCGGTGAGCCTGCTCTCGTATTGTCTCATTAGAGACATGACTGCTTCCTGAACGTTCAGCCGCTGCGGCTCGATATTGTCCAGGCGGACCTCCCTGGCGGCGCTTTAGCGGGCTGAGTTTGCAGTATCGGTTCCTCGCCGGTCAATGTAATATTGCGCCTGCTTCTGAGCTCACAACCCATGCAACTTTACGACACGCTAACAGATCTGCTCGCGGACGCGCGCGGCAGAGACCGCCACATTCGGTTCATCGAGGGTGAACACGACGAAAGCGTTCTTACTTACGCGGATCTCTGGGACCGCGCTGTCGCGCTGCTCGGGTCTCTGCAATCCCGTGGCGTGCATCAGGGTGACGAACTCGTCATCTTCAGCAAATCCAACGAGAGCTTCGTCGTCGCCTACTGGGCGGCGATCCTCGGCGGAATCGTGCCAGTGCCGGTCGCGGTCGGCATCAGCGACGAGCATCGCCACAAATTATTTCGCATCCTCGGCCAGTTGCAGCGTGCAACCCTGTTTACGGAATCGGAGCTGCTCGAACGCCTGCTCAGATTCGCCCAGCAACAGGGTCTGGACGACACCAAATCGACCCTGGAGTCGAAGACCGTGCTGATCAGCGATGTCGAGCCGGGCGCCAATGGCCAATTGCACGCTGCATCGGCGGACGACATCGCGTTTGTCCAGTATTCCTCGGGATCCACGAGTGACCCAAAGGGTGTTTGTCTGACCCATCGAAATGTGTGCACGAACATTCGGGCCATTGCCGAGGGCCTGGACTGGAACGAGGATGATCGGAGCCTGAGCTGGATGCCACTGACCCACGATATGGGCCTGATTGCTTTCCACCTGACGACGATGTTCGCGGGTATGAGCACCGCCATCATGGACACGAACACCTTTGTCCGCAGGCCGTTACTGTGGATGATCAAGGCGGCGGACCTGCGCGCGACGCAGCTGTGTTCGCCGAATTTTGGGTACAAGCACTTTCTGAAACTTTACGAGCGCAAGGGCCTGCAGGACGTCGACCTGTCGTGCGTCAAGCACGTGCTGAACGGCGCGGAGCCTATCTCCTATTCGCTGTGTGAGGAGTTTCTTGCCGCGATGGCGCCATATGGACTTAAGCGAAGCGCTATGTTCCCTGTATACGGGCTTGCCGAGGCGACGGTTGGCGTGTCGATGCCGGAGATCGGCTCGGAATACTCGAGGATCATCGTCCACCGTCACTCGTTGCGTATCGGCGAACCTTACCAGACGGCGGATTTGGGTGACGGCGACGCCGTGAGCTTCATCAAGGTTGGGCGGGCGATCCGCGACGTGGAGATCCGCATTGCGGACGATGCCGACGAGCCCCTGTCCGAGGGCAGGGTCGGCAATATCCAGCTGCGCGGCGAAAGCGTCACGGAGCGCATTTACGGCGATCCCGCGGCGACGCAGAGCCTGTTTACCGCGGATGGTTGGCTTAAAACCGGCGATTGTGGCGTGTTTGTCGATGGGGAACTTGTCATCACGGGGCGTTCCAAGGACATCATCATCGTCAACGGCCAGAACTACTATCCCCATGATATTGAGGAGATCGCGGCGGAGGTAGAGGGTCTTGACCTGGGCAAAGTCGTTGTCGGCGGCACGAAAACACACGCCAGTCAGACGGAGGAACTGCTCGTATTCGCGCACTATAAGCGCGATTTGGATACCTTCAGGCTGATGGCCGACAAGGTCCGCGTCAGGATTGGCGAGCAAACCGGTCTCGAAGTGGACCACATCATTCCAGTCAAGAAGATTCCGAAAACGTCGAGCGGCAAGGTGCAGCGAGCGGCTTTGCTCAATGCCTACCTGGACGGCGAGTTCGACTCGGTCATCTCGCAACTGGCGCCGAAGGTTTCGGATGAGCCCACGGATGCTGATCCACTGGTTGCCGAACTCGAGCTGATTTGCCGTGAATTCTCGAAGGAACGCACGATCGGACCCGACGATAATCTGTTTGAGATCGGCGTCAGCTCGCTGACGTTGACCGAGATATCGCTGGCGATTGATGAACGCTATCCCGGTAAACTCGATATCAGTGATATCTTCGACTACCCCACATTGCGCGAAATAGCAGCTTTTCTGCGGCGTTAGAACACGAACGGACACCTGACA
>CAMYMP010000200.1 GCA_947259435.1 uncultured Woeseiaceae bacterium | reverse complement strand
GTCCATAGGTCCCGGCCTTTGGCGGAATCGGGTACAGCTCCGCGGTATCGGAAAAGTTCACGCCGCGGGCCAGCGCATAATCCATTCGTTCAAAGGCCTCAGCCTGCGTGTTCTGTTCGCCCCACGTCATGGTGCCGAGACAGATGACGCTGACGTCGGTATTAGTGTGGCCAAGTTTGCGGTATTGCATGTGCGGTAGATCCGGTCGTTTGTCAGTCCGTAGTGTAGCCAAAGGTGGGGGGCGCGACAGCGCAGGCTATTTGATCCGCACGTGATAAGGCATACACTGGAGCCCACCATGTATGCGAAATCGCCCCTGCATTATGTACTCCGGCACCCGGGACGCTTCCTGCTCGACGTGTTGCGGGGATTCCGGGACAACCAGGGCCTGCTGCTGGCCGGTGCGGTGGCCTATTACACCCTGCTGTCGATCATTCCGGTGTTTGCGCTGGTACTGATCGTGTTGTCGCAGTACTTCGAACAGACCTCGCTGCTCGACACCGTGACGACCATCCTCGCACTGGTCGCGCCGATCCGGTCCGAGGTGCTCTCCACACACCTCGAGGCCTTCCTGTCGAACTGGAAGGTCATCGGTACCATGGGCCTGCTGTTGCTGCTATTTTTTAGTTCGCTGGCGTTCACGGTGCTGGAAAATGCCATGTCGATGATCTTCTTCCATCGACGCTTCAGGCAGCGCCGGCACTACATGGTGTCGGCCATCCTGCCGTACGCGTATATCTCGTTGCTGACGGTAGGCTTCCTGGTCGTCAGCCTGATGGCCGGCTGGCTGGACCAGCACAGCGCCGACACACCGTCGCTGCTCGGCATCGATATCGATATGTCGAGTACCACGACGACCACCCTATATCTGCTGGGCGTGTTCGGCGAGGTCCTGCTGTTGACCTCGGTCTACCTGGTAATGCCGGTCGGGCAACTGGCCTGGACGCATGCCCTGGTCGGCGGTCTCGTGGCCACGCTGTTGTGGGAACTGACGCGCCATGCCCTGGTGTGGTATTTCACCTCGCTGTCGTTCGTCAGCATCATCTACGGCTCGCTCGCCACCACCATTATCATCCTGCTCAGTTTCGAATTCGCGGCCATCATCCTGTTGCTGGGCGCGCAGGTCATCGCCGAGTACGAACGCATCGATCACGGTGGTGTGACCCCCAGGGACAGCTAGCAGACACAGGCGCAAGACCTGCGCGACAACATCACCATCAGCACCCGCCAGCGAGAGGAACTGGTGGACATTGCCGTGCAGGTCAACACCGTCGTGCAGGCCAGCGGGGTGCGTAACGGGCTGGTGAATGTATACGCGCAGCGTGCTACCGCGGCCATCATGATCCAGTAGAACTGGGACGAGATTGTGCAGACCGACGTGGTGCACCTGCTCCGCAAACTAGTCCCGAAGGGCGTATGGCTGCATCCATCTGCGAGCATCTCTGCCTGCGCGTCGCTGACTCTTACGATGCGTAACCGGCGGCATCGCTCGCCCCTACACCCCGATGACCTCTATGTCAGAAAGATCGAAAAATAATAAAAGGATCCGGCATGGGGTATATTATATTGATATCGCGGTAAACCAAGCCTGACCCGCTTACGTTGTAATGTTGTAGGGCGCATTGCGCTGCGCTTATTGACCCTTAAGAGTTAGAATTAATCGAGATGAAAACAAAAACCGCATGGGGCACCGGATGAAAGCACCTCTTCCAGCAGATGAAGACGAGCGCATCGAAGAACTGCGCGACTATCATATTCTCGATACGGGCGCAGAAGCCGAGTATGACGATCTTGTCCATCTCGCGTCGCAGATTTGCGGCACCCCGATTGCGGTGGTCTCGCTCGTCGATACGCAACGGCAATACTTCAAAGCACGCATCGGATTGGACGCTACGGAAACGCCACGCGACGTGGCTTTTTGCGCCCATGCCATCCTGAAGCCGGAACTCATGATTGTGCCGGATGCCATGAAAGATGAACGCTTCGCCGATAACCCGTTGGTAACCTCTGATCCAAATATTCGATTCTATGCAGGCACCCCGCTGGTCACGCCCAAAGGCCATTCAATGGGAACGCTTTGCGTGATCGACCGCGTTCCACGCGCGCTGGACGAATCGCAGCAGGAGGCATTGCAAGTTCTCGGCAGACAGGTCGTGAAGCTGATGCAGCTGCGACGGGCGAAGGACGAGGCGGAGCATGCGCATAAAGCCCAATGCGAATTGCTGGAAAGCCTGCGCGTCGAACAGGATCGGTCGGAGCGCCTGCTTCTGAGCATGTTCCCCGCTTGAGAAATGAGTCGCCAACTTTTATAGCCGAGGAATATCCCGAAGCGACCGTTCTCTTCACCCATGTGAATGATTTCTGGCATATCGCGGGTTCGCGGCCACCCGAGCAATTCATCGACCTGCTGAATCAAGTGTTCTCGCTGTTCGACCGTCTGGCTGACGAGCATGGCGTTCAGAAGATCAAGACCATCGGCGACACCTACATGGCGGTTTGCGGAATTCCCGAAGCGCGACCGGACCATGCCGAGGCCATTGCCGAAATGGCCTTGTGCATGCAGCGAGACATTGCGACGATCGCGAGCGGCTCGCGCGAGCCATTCAGGGTACGAATCGGAATCCACACTGGATCGGCAATTGCCGGCGTCGTGGGGATTACCAAGCTCGCTTACGACCTGTGGGGTCCGGCGGTCAACCTTGCAAGTCAGATGGAATCGTCGAGTGTCGCGGGCGGCATTCAAGTCAGCTCGACGACTCATGAACTGCTGAAGGACAAATTCATCTTCGAGCCGCGTGGGGAGTTCTACGTCCCGGGGCAGGGTGAAATCTCGACCTATATGCTCATGGGACGCCACCTTTAGCGATTTCTTCCAGCAGCATCTGGGCTCGCGCATGCGCATCATCATCGCCGGCATTCGCTGCCGCAGTCAGACTGGACTCGGCAAACACTTTGGCTGAACCGAGATCACCCAATCCAGCCAGACTTCGCGCGGCGAGGAAAAAGCGGTCTGCAGCCAGAGCGGTGTTTCCGGCCGAAAGATGAGCTCCGGCAGCGCGAGCGAACGCGTTGCCCATGTCTCGATAGCGGTGCGCAGTTCGCAGTAGTTCTGACTCTGCGTCGAAGAAGCGTGCCGCGACCACCATATTGCCGTCCAGGCGCGCAATTACGCCTCGCAATTTATTTATATCTGCGCGAATGGATGGCGAGAAGCCCGATTTCGCATTTGCGACCAGCCCTTCGATCGACTGCAATTCAGATTTGGCCGAAGGCAATTCGCCGGTGTCACAAAATATTTGCCCGCGAAGAATCTTCGCTTGAAGATGCATATTCCGGGGCGCTTTGGAGGCAATGACCTGGTTCGCCAGTGCAATGGCTTCGGGCAAGCGCTCGCGTAGATAGGCGACCTTCGCGCGGAGCAAGCGGATGTCAATCGTGTCGGATGACGCGCGGATCGCATCGTATTCGGATTGACGAAGCAGTTGGTCAGCCGCCTCGTAGTGTTGAAGGCCGATCTCGGACATCGCAAGATTGTATGCAGCATCGGCGGCCAGATCGGCGTCATTGATGGCCTGGGCCCGCACCAGTGCGCGGCGATACAACGTCTGCGCCTGAGAATAGTTGCCCAGGTCGTATGCGAGTCTTGCCGCGGACGAGGCCTGCAGCACCAGCGTGTCGCCGACCGGCTCACTTGGTTGAGGGCCAGGACCCGCGCACGCGGTGCACAGGCTGAGCAGGATCGCTGAAAGGCCGCCGATCACGGCATTTCGCTGGAACGTCAACGATCGGTCCCGACGCGATCACCGCTCAAGCGGGTGCCGGTCTGCGGTTCATCCATGTAGCCTCTGACGAGCCAACTGCGTTGCACGCCTTCTGTCAGCCGTTGAACCTGGTACATGGTCTGCTGCGTCTGCAATAGCACAGCCGGCAGGGAGTCGACCGCGTCCTTGAGTGATCTCTCCAGCTCGGGCATCGCACTCGCGAGGCGCTGTGCCTCCAAAGACGAGGCGCGTATGTTCTTCATGCTCTCCTGCATGTCGGCGCCGATCTGTGGGAGATGTTCAGCAAATTTGCGCGCGCCGGCGAGCGTAGCGTGCAACTCATCGAGAGAAGCGTTGAACTTGGGCAACGCCGCTCGCAGCTCCCGGGCAGGCTTGGGATCGAACAACAACATGCCGGCCAGGCCTTCGCCTTTTTCCAGTGCCGCTCCCACTCGATTTAAGTGGGCCAGCGCCTGCTTCAGGTTGCCTTGTTCCGAGCGAAATTCAGAGGCCAGCATCGAGTATTCCGCGATCGCAGAACGCAACTCGCTAATAGCTGGCAATGCTTCATCGCGAAACGCGGCAAGCGTTTCTTCCATCAACTGGGTAGGTGCCTTGTCCGCCACGCTGTTGATAAAGCCGCCGCGGGTGGGAAGCGCATCGCCATTGCCTCGCGTGATTTCGATGGAAGCATCGCCAATGCCGAACGGCTTGCGGATGATGGCTTGCGAATCCGTGCGGACGAAGCGGATGAAGTTTCCGTGAATAGTGACCGCCGCTTCCATGCTGCCGGCGTCAGTCACGATAATATCTTCCACAGATCCGACTACGGAGCCAAGGATTAGTACGTCGCCGCCTTTACGCAGTCCCAGTGAGCCCTCCGGCGGCAAATGAATTGCAAGCGTTTGGCTGGGTTTGAACCATCGCTGCGTCTTGGGGCCCAGTACCGCAGCAGTTATCGCGATCGCGACCGCCAACAGAACGAACAGGCCGACAATTTCGTTTGCTCGCCTGACTTTCAAAGGTTTTGGCATGATCTATTTTTTCTCCTCAATACTCATCTGAGAGCCCGTCATCTTGTAACGCATTGTCGGCTTGATGCCGGGATCGTTCCATACGTCCCAGTTGTCGGTCGTCCACAAAATCGCAGCGCCACGTGAGCGGGCTTTGTTCACACTCGCCATTAGTGCGGGCATGATCGCGGGATAGACGCCAGCGGTCGGTCGCTCAAGGATCAGCAATTCCGGCTCACCCATAAATCCCCGGACACACGCCGCCCGGCGAAGATCCGGTGGGCGCACACTGGACGGCCTGCTTTGTGGCAGACCTGGCAACGAAAACAGCTGCGCCAATTTGGACGCTTCATCGCGTATTTCCGATTCGGTGCGCCGCGTGTGATGGCGTTGCGCTAGCGTGATGTTTTCGTCGATGTCCAATTCGCTGATCCACCCGGGTTCTTCGAATACGCGCCCGATCTTTGCGCGCGCGGCAAGTTTGGCGTCAAGAGCGAGGCTCGACCAACTCTCGCCTAGAAAGCAAACGCTGCCCTGTACTGGCTCGACCAGGCCCTGCGCCACATCCGCCAGCGGAATTCTCAGATGGCCTTCCTCCAGCTGAACGAGCGCCAGCTCAGCGCGGTGTAGAGACAAGCTCACTTGCCAGATGGCGCAATCGTAGAGATGCCCGCCTTCCGCCGCCACTTGCTGAAACTCCAGAACCGCATCGCTCATAGTAGGTTCGACCGTTGATTTTGCTTATATGCACACGAGCTTACACGTAAGCCACGACAGAGATAAATGCGCTCACAATAAACAGCGCGATCACCGACCGCTGAACCCCGATCCGGCACGCACGCGGAACCGAGGCATTGGTATCGCCGGCGTCAAGTCCCGCAGCGCAGCAAATACACCCGGACAGCAAAGCGGGAATGGTGCTCTTGAGTAAAAGGTTTGCGACATCTGGCGGCGCAAGCGCACTGAGCGTATCGGAAGTGAAATCCCAGAAGGTGCCGGTCTTTGCATCGATCCATTGCCCGCCGATGTAGACACTGAGAAACGAACAAGCGATGAAAATCAAGGTCAGGCACCACGTCGAGATTACCAGGCCGAACGTTCGCGGAAGGACGTAATAAATCAGTAAATCCAGCCCTTGCCCCTCGACGACCCGATCCTCTCCCGATACGTGAATCAAAGCGAGTTCCGCTGCAATGGCGCTGCCACTGCGGGCGATCACGACGAGATTGACAAGCAATGGCCCCAACTCGCGCACGATCACCGCCACCATGATCGGGCCCAGAAACCGCGATTGGACAATTTGTTCTAACCACAGTTGATACTGGATGATCAACAAAATGCCGAGCGCAATGCCGAGCACGCAGACGATGCCGATCGCATCCGAGCCTGATGAAACCACCTTGCGTGCCAGCGCACTGCGGATGCTGCGCCGCCAACTCGACGGCTGAACCGCGGCCATCAGCACTGCCGACACAATTGCCAGCAGCTGCAGGATTTTGCGCACTTGATCCAGCGTGAACTCGCCAACAAGTGCAAGAAGCGGAA
>CAMYMP010000199.1 GCA_947259435.1 uncultured Woeseiaceae bacterium | reverse complement strand
ATGACTGCGCGAAATCCGTAGTCCCGCAAAGCCCACGGCGCATGTTCACGCGACGATCCGCAACCCAGATTATTACCGGCGACGAGAATTTCGCAGCCGTCGGCCTCGGGTTTGTTCAAAACAAAGCTATCGATCACGCTGCCGTCAGCTGCGAACCTGAGATCGTGAAAGAGCGCTTTGCCGAGGCCTTCGCGTGATGTCGTTGTCAAGAACCGCGCAGGAATAATCTGATCGGTATCGATGTCTTTGGTCGGCAGCACCACCGTGCTTGACTGAAAATGCGTTATCGGCTGCACGTTAGTACCATCATTGCAGATAGGGGCGCGGATCCGCGACGTGCCCCGATAATGCAGAGGCAGCGGCCGTCAGTGGGCTCGCAAGGACCGTTCGGGCGCCGATACCCTGGCGACCCTCGAAGTTTCGATTGCTGGTACTGACACTGAGTTGCCCAATGCCGACCGTGTCACCGTTCATACCCAGGCACATCGAGCAGCCAGACTCGCGCCATTCTGCTCCGGCTGCTGCAAATATGCGGTCCAGCCCGAGTTTCTCGGCATCTTTCTTGACCTGCTGCGAGCCTGGAACAACGAGCATTCTGACACCATCGGCAATTTTGCGACCGCGCAGAACATCGGCTGCCAGTTGCAGGTCGGATAAACGCGAGTTCGTGCAGCTGCCGACGAAGACGATGTCGACGCTGGTGTCCGTCAGCGGCTTACCCGTGGATACCTGCATATAATCGAGCGCTTTCCTGAAGCTCGGATCTGCCCCATTGTCCGGCACCGGATCATTAATGCCCACAACCATGCCGGGATTGGTGCCGAACGTGACCATTGGCTGTAACTCACTCGCATCAATCGTCATCGTCCGATCGAACTCAGCGTCCGGGTCACTTTTCAGAGTCCGCCAGCGCGATACCGCGGCATCCCAGTCTGCACCCTCTGGTGATCGCGGCCGCCCATTGAGATAGCTAAAGGTCTTATCATCCGGCGCAATCATGCCAGCACGTGCTCCGGCCTCAATCGACATGTTGCACACGGTCATGCGTGCCTCCATGTCCATCGCGCCGATTGCGGAGCCGCGGTACTCAATAACATGCCCTGTGCCACCATCGACGCCGATCTCGCCAATGATCGCCAGAATCAGGTCTTTGGAGACGACGCCGGGCGCAAGGGCGCCGCTTACGTCAATTGCAAGCGTCTTCGGCTGGCGCTGCAACAAACACTGGGTCGCAAGAACGTGGCCAACTTCAGTCGTGCCAATGCCGAAGGCGAGGGCTCCGAATGCTCCGTGCGTACTCGTGTGACTGTCACCGCATACGATGGTCTTGCCGGGCTGGGTAGCGCCGAGTTCGGGTCCGATAACGTGGACGATGCCACGGAACTCACTGTCAAAGCCCAGCAGATCGACGCCGAATTCTTCGCAGTTCTGCTGCATGCGGCGAATCTGACTGGCGGCGCCTGGGCCGACCACCTCGAGGTCCTTGAAGCTCGATACGGGCGTCGTTGGCGTCGAATGGTCCATTGTGGCCAACGTCAGGTCGGGCCGCCTGACCTCGAGCCCCTGCGCGCGCAGCAGATTGAACGCCTGCGGCGTGGTCACTTCGTGAATCAGGTGGAGGTCAATGTAAAGGACCGCAGGCGTTTCCGCCGTTTCCGGAACCACCACATGGTCCGACCAGACTTTTTCGAACAGAGTGTCCGCTGACGGCATCAAATCGTCGCTCGCCCCACATCGGTATCGTGGCCTTGTCTGTGTCGCCGCCGCAGAATGCGATTGATAACCTCCAGGCAGGCGCGACTGCCGGCCTCGACAATATCGACACTCGTGCCGTTCCCCCGGTAATTCGCACCGTCGTGCTCGACTGTGACCGTCACTTCACCCTGGGCATCTTCGCCTATGGATGCACTGTGCAGTTCGAAGTTCTGCAGCGTCAGCGTCACGCCCGTGACGTGTTCGAGTGCCTGAAATGCAGCAGCGATCGGGCCGTCGCCTTCGGCAGACGCAGTCGAATCCGTGCCATCCTCGCCGCGCAACACAATCGTCGCCGAGGCCGGAGATTCCGTACTCGAGCGTACGTCGAGTGAGATCATTGACCAGGGACCTGCCGAGGCGTTGTCCACATTCATAATGATGGCTTCGATGTCGCCGTCGTAGACGTCCTTTTTCTTGTCAGCCAGTTTCTTGAATTCCTGGAATGCGCGGTTAGTCTCGAATTCGTCGAGATCGAAACCCAGCTGGCGCACGCGATCCCGAAATGCATGGCGGCCGCTGTGTTTACCTATTACGAGATTGGACTTGCTGAGGCCAACATCTTCAGGCCGCATGATCTCGTATGTCGAACTGTGCTGCAGCATTCCGTGCTGATGGATTCCGGCCTCATGCGCGAAAGCATTTTCGCCGACGATGGCTTTGTTTCGTGGCGGATGCATGCCGGTGATGCTGGATACGAGTCTGGACGTCGGATACAGGCGGGTCGTGTCGATACCGGTCTCGAGCCCGAAGAATTCTGCGCGGGTCTTTATGGCCATGACAACCTCTTCGAGGCTGCAGTTGCCGGCACGCTCGCCGATGCCGTTGATGGTGCATTCGATCTGGCGTGCTCCGGCAGCCACCGCCGCAAGGCTGTTTGCCACCGCCATGCCGAGATCGTTATGGCAATGGACGCTCAAGGTGATGTCATCAATGCCGTCAACGTGCTTCTTGAGGTACCGAAAAAGTTTGTCGAACTCCGCCGGGACCGTATATCCGACTGTGTCCGGTATGTTGACTGTTTTTGCGCCGGCTGCGATTGCCGCGCTGACAACCTCCGCGAGATAGGAAAGTTCGGTACGCGACGCATCTTCCGGCGAGAACTCGACATCTTCGCAGAGACCTCTGGCCATCTCGATCGCGCCGACGGCACTTTTGATGATCTCTTCCTTGGCCATTTTCAATTTGTGTTCGCGATGAATCTGACTTGTCGCAACGAAGACATGAATCCTGTGCCGCTCAGCACCTTTGACGGCGGCATGGACTTTCTCGATGTCGCCGGGATTGCATCTGGCCAGACCGCAAATGACAGGGCCGGGATCTTCATCCGCGATGGCCTTGACAGACTCGAAGTCGCCAGGGGAGGCGGCAGGAAAGCCCGCTTCAATAACGTCGACCTGAAGTTCCGATAACGCCCTGGCCACCCGGAGCTTTTCCCTAAGCGTCATGCTGCAGCCAGGGGCCTGCTCTCCGTCCCGCAGCGTCGTATCGAAGATGCGTATTCGGGTATCCGAGGCGTCGTCTGACATGGACTATTCCTCCAGCCAGTCCATTCGGCCGCGCAGGTCGGCGCCGACTTTTTCGATCGGATGCTCCAGATCAGCATTCATCATGCGGCGAAACTCGGGCATGCCGGCTTCATTCTCTGCGATCCACCGTGCTGCGAATGTGCCATCCTGAATATCGCTCAATATAGCCTTCATTGCCGCACGCGAACTCTCATCGACGACGCGTGGGCCGCTGACCATGTCACCCCAGGCAGCAGTATCACTGATGAACTTGTGCATCTTGCGCAAGCCGCCCTCATGCAGTAAATCGACAATCAGCTTGAGCTCATGCATGACTTCATAGTACGCGACCTCCGGCTGATAGCCGGCCTCGACCAGCGTTTCGAAGCCAGCGACGATCATCTCCGTTGCGCCACCGCACAGTACGGCCTGTTCGCCGAACAGGTCCGTTTCCGTCTCTTCGGCAAACGTCGTTTCGATAACCCCGGCACGCGCACCGCCAATGCCTTCGGATTAGGCGTGGGCGAGCTGGAGCGAGTCGCCCGTCGCATCCTGATGCACGGCAACGAGGCACGGCACGCCGTGGCCCTCTTCATACTGTCGCCGGACAAGTCCGCCCGGTCCTTTCGGTGCAATCAGTACGACGTTGAGGTCATCGCGCGGCTTAATCTGCTTGAAGTGCACCGCGAATCCGTGCGCAAAGAGCAGCGTGGCGCCGTCCGCAATGTCGTCCACGACGCTTTGATACAGATTTTTCTGGACCATATCAGGCGTCAGGAAA
>CAMYMP010000198.1 GCA_947259435.1 uncultured Woeseiaceae bacterium | reverse complement strand
TCACCCTGGACATCGATGCGAATGGCCAGATCTTCGGCGCGGATTCGATCGGCTGCACTTATAGCGGTCAGCTGAGAATTATCGATGCCAATTACAACGCGTATCGAGCCCATGTGATCGTCGGGAACTGTGGCGTGCTTAACGGCGACTACAACGGTCTGGCGTCCGTGTCGACCTTTGGCATTGGCCCGATGGACAGGCTCACGCTTGGCGTTTCCAATGACGTGATCGCTTTCGCGAGCGTTTTTGACAAGACGTAGCGAGTTCAAATGGTTTTGTGCATCAATCGTGTCATATTCTTGAAGGCAGCTAGTCTCACCTTGCTCGCCGTAAACGGTGTTTGTGCGTACAGCGAAGAACCGTCGCTAGAAGATGCTATGGGCGCGCCGGCCGGCGATCTTGCTCAAGGGTATTTGTCGTCCAAATACATGCTGGAGAAGGTTCTTCCTTATGCAGAGATGGGTGTTGTAGGCACGATTCATGTCGCCGGCGAAACAATCACTGCGAGAAACGCGTCCAAGTATAAGAAGCAATACAAGAAACGGCTCAATACCTACACTAAGGCCATGCGTCAGCGAGGTTCCATTTCGTTAGCGGGCAATTATCGTGGAGAGGCGACCGAGCCATGTTCACGAGTAGGCTCGTCCTGGATTGGTTTCATTCAGTCGGGAGAGGCCTCGGCCATCGAGATAATCCAGGATGGCGCTGATGCATCACTGAATATAAGCGTAGCGCACGAAGGAAAGACGCACACACTCAGAAATGACGCTGCTGTTGTGGAGGGTTCGATCGCGTTAGTCGATCAAATGAATTCCGACTATTATTTTTTGGGCAGCATGATGAATCAGAAAATCACCATTCATCCGGACGTCAGAGTCCTGTCGGGATGGCCTGACTGGGCATCGCCGCCCAAGCAAGAAGATATTCTCGGCTGCGCCGTTGAACTTATCCCACTGGCTCAGGACCTTAGGTAGAAGCCCGCATTGCAATTTCATTTGGGAGTTGCACGATAAGGGGAAAAGCCGAAAAAAGGCGGTGATCAGTGGCTGAGTGGAACATGTTGGCGGGTTGGACCGGCATGATATTGGGGCTGCTGACCGGTGCTGCCATCGGTCTGTTCTTCCATCAGGAGTCATTTGCAGGCGGCTACGGATCGTTTCGCCGCCGCATGATGCGGCTCGGTCACGTCGCATTCTTTGCGCTGGGAATCATCAACGTCGTATTTGCGCTGACGCTGATGACAACTGAAGTCGTTCTAAGCTACCCGAAAGTCGCGTCGCTCAGCCTGGTTGCCGGCGCATTTCTGATGCCACTGATCTGCTATCTCACCGCCTGGAAGAAACCGTTTCGACATCTTTTTCCGCTGCCGGTCGTATGCGTCGCGATCACTCTAGTGCTGATTCTGCAAGGAATGGTGACGTTATGAAACTTGGTCTGATTGCCATGAGTGCCACGCGTGCTCATAACGAGGAGCTTACAAAGCTCGGTTTTACGCTGCCTGGATTCGTTGATCGGAGTCGCGTAATCGCCTCGCTTCCCAGCCTTGGCTTGCTGACGTTAGCCGGAATGACGCCACGCGGTATCGAGATGGAGTACATGGACGTGCCGGACCTGACCCGGGTCGACGGCCTGCCGGGCGAGTTTGATGTCGTCGCGATCTCGTCATTCACGGCACAGATGAAAGAGGCTTATGAACTCGCCGATCGATATCGGGCCGCGGGTACTACGGTTCTTCTTGGAGGGCTGCACGTAACGGCGCTTCCCGATGAGGCACTGTCGCATGCGGACTGTATCGTCATAGGAGAGGGCGAGCCGTCCTGGCCAAACGTGATCAACGATTTGCAAAAGAATCGATTGCAGCGGATCTACGACTCCAGAAAACGGCCATTCAATATGGCGGCAAGTCCCATACCGCGTTTCGATCTACTGAATCAGGATCACTATAATCGAATGACCGTGCAAACTGCGCGCGGTTGTCCGTTCAACTGCGAGTTTTGCGCCGCGTCCGTCAGGTTGTCACCGTTCTATCGTCTGAAGCCGGTTGAAAATATCATCGCCGAAATTCGGCGCATCAAAGAGCTGCAGCCGGAGCCGTTTATCGAGTTTGCGGACGACAATACCTTTGTCAACAAGCGCCATGGCAAGGTGCTGATGCGCGCTCTGCAGGCGGAACACATCAAGTGGTTTACTGAAACAGACATTTCAGTTGCGGAGGATGATGAGCTGCTTGGCATGATGCGAGACGCCGGCTGCGTCCAGGTTCTTATCGGATTCGAAAGCGCCACGCGTGCAGGCGTGAATGGAATTGAAATGAAGTCGGACTGGAAGGCAAGGCAGTTCGATGACTACATGTCTGCCATCGACAAGATTCAAAGCCACGGAATATCGGTTAACGGCTGCTTCATACTCGGCATGGACAATGATGGTCCGGATTGCTTCGAAAACGTCGTTGAGTTCGTTCGTGACAGCGGTCTTTACGATGTGCAAATAACGATGCTGACGGCGTTTCCCGGCGCGCCGCTATATCAGCGTTTTAAAGCCGAAGGGCGTTTGCTCGATGAGACTGCGTGGGAACTCTGCACGCTATTCGATGTGAATTTCAAACCGCGGAACATGAGTCCAGGTGAGCTGGAGTCCGGGTTCAGGTGGCTCGTAGAGGAACTATACAACCAGGAGTTTACCGATGAGCGACATCGTAAATTCCATGAGCGACAAGCGGCGCTGCTGGCCAGCAGGCACCGCAAGGAGGGTAATGTGAATGAACATCACTATGGTTAAAGGACTTTTTATCATTGCCGCGATTTACGACGGCGTTCTCGGTCTGCTGTTCCTGTTTGCTCCGGGACTTGCATTCGAGATGTTCGAGGTCGTGCCGCCAAATCACTTTGGCTATGTGCAATTTCCGGCTCTCCTGCTGCTGATTTTCGCCGCGATGTTCTATCGGGTCTCGCAAGATCCAGTGTCGAATCGATTCATCATGCTGTACGGCGTCGCACTGAAGACTTCCTACAGCGGCCTCGTCTTTTACTACATGCTGACGACTGGCGTCCCGGCGATGTGGGTCCCCTGGGCGTGGGCAGATCTGGTCTTCCTCGTACTGTTCCTGATGAGCTGGAACTACACGGGCAGCCTTGCGAAAGCACCGGCGGAGTAGCTTGCTGAGATAAGCAGGAAATGCGTTACTGCGTTTCGTCCGGCAGCACCAGCGCAGGATCGACGGCGGTGCCGTTCAAATAGGTGCCAAAATGCAGGTGTGGGCCGGTCACACGGCCGGTCGCACCGACCGCGCCAATCGCAACTCCAGGCGTAACCTGCTGACCTTCCTCAACTGCGATCTCGCTCAAGTGACAATACATGGTCACGTAGCCCTGACCGTGATCGACGATGACGGTGTTGCCATTGAAAAAGTAGTCGCCTGTCGCTGTGACGACTCCGTCCCGAGGCGTAAGGATGGGCTCGCCGGCGGGCGCCGCGATGTCCATGCCTTTGTGCGGTGAACGCGGCTGATCGTTAAAAAAGCGGCGCAGGCCGAAACTCGAGCTGCGCGCACCTTCGACCGGCGGTTCGAGGCTGATGCCGTCGAGCGGCACATCGCGCCAGTTCGTGAGCGCCGCATCGATAATCTTGCGTTCCTTCCCAACGCGCTGCAGGTCTTCTTCGCTCAGCGAGACGTATCCTTTGCTGACCTTCAGGCGCTGCTCGGGATACGCGTGTTCTCGCACGCCGAATGTGAGACTTGATCCGTCGTCCAGCGTTATCGTGGCCTCGCCAATCGATGCGCCCAGGGGCACGCCAACCGCCGCGTGCCAATGGCCGCCGTTATTCATCACGAGCACGCGTTTGCCGTCATACTCGACAACTGGCGCTGCGCCGTCAGCCGCACCCAGATCAACAAGCGCGATTCCGCCCGGCCAGGCGGAATCGGCAGCTGCGACGTCCAGCCACAGCGCAAAAACTAACAGTGCGAGGATGTGCAGTCGATCAATCATAAGTATCCTGTTTCGACTTGATCGTCGCGATAAGTTCACCCTTTGCAAGTCTTGCCCGAAT
>CAMYMP010000197.1 GCA_947259435.1 uncultured Woeseiaceae bacterium | reverse complement strand
ATATCCAGCTGCATTTTGTCCCGGGCATCGTTGATGACCATGGCCGGAAAAAGCACTTCACCGCGGGAATATCGTGCCACGTGTGCGTGCTGCGCCCGGAGAGCAGGGGGAGCGTCACGCTGCTTGATTCCAACGCGCGCTCCGCCCCGGAAATTGATCCGCGCTACCTGAGTGCGGGCGACGATCTGGAACGCACGCTCAAGGGTGCGCGACTGGTTCACCGCATTCTGGATGCGATGGCGTTTGAACAAGTCGTTGGTCGAACCATGTACGCAGACGGCGACGCCGATGACGACGAACTGATCGATGACATCAGACGTCGAGGCGATACCATCTATCACCCGGTCGGGACCTGCCGCATGGGGTCCGATGCGACCGCGGTTGTCGACCCGTCCGCCCGGGTTCGCGGGCTGCAGGCCCTGCGAGTCGTCGATGCATCCATCATGCCGACCTTGGTCTCGGGCAATACCAATGCACCCACTATCATGATCGCGGAAAAGATCGCGGACGCGATGAGGTCGGCTGAGGCCCGCTGACCCGGTCGTCACCGAGCGCCTGCATCGATCAGGTGCTTTCGACGAGCGCCCTGAGCTCATCCCAGTTGCCGCTTTGCTCGACCTGGGCAAGGCGCTGTCGCATTGCCGTGACCGCATCGTCGAGCTCGCTGACCATCGCCTGGAACGCGGGTTGATCGCGTAGCGAATTCAGGTAGGGATCGACCGCCAGCGGCCAGCCGTTTGAGGAGACGGTGCCCCGAAATCCTTCATCGATCGCGTCACGGAACGCGGCAAGTGCCTCAAGGGTCTTGCCCTGCAAGGCCAGGATCTGCACATCGCGGATGCCGTGCCCGGCGATCCCGATCCGGGGCAACGTACGAACGACATTCAACGCCGTTGCGAGCAGCGTGTCCGCGCGCTGATTCTCGCCGAGGTTTTGCAGAATAAACGCGTAGCGAATCAGATTGGCCACGTTGAACGCATCGACCTTTGGGTCCGCATCCGCCGCAAACTCAGGATCGTGAAGCTCGGCATACTTGCGCGCTTTGTCGAAGTCGCCGGCAAACACTGCAAAAGCGGCAATCAGACTTAATTGAAACTGCCTGGGGTGCTCGACGCCCTCAATCGTGTTCTCAATGATTTCGACCGCGCCCGCGAAATCGCCTTGATATGCCTTCTCCATGCCGAGGCCAACCTCGTACATCGGATGGCCGGGTGTTACGCCGGCAAAGATCTCGGCGACCTTGTCGTAGTCGCCGAACTCGGTATACGCACCAACCATCGATGCACCACCGACCGGATCGGTACTCAGTTCCTGACCTTTCATTCCCCAGGCGACAGCCTCGTCCATGCGACCGAGGCCCTGCAAATGCTGCGCCAGATTCTGGTAAGCCGTCGGCCATTCGGGATGAATCTCGACCGCCTTGACATACAAGTCGAGCGCTTCGTCATTCTGGCCACGCTGTGCATACAGACCCGGAAGATTGGCATAAGGAATCTTGCCCAGCGGGTCTACGCGAAGCGATTGATGAAAGAGTTCAATTGCCTCCTCAATTCGTTGCTGTGTGCCCCGCATGGAAGCAAACCACATATACGCGCTCGCGTTGTTCGGGTTGAGCTCCAGCGCTGAGACGAAGCTGGCCTCGGCTTCCTCGAGCCCGGCACCCGTGCGGTTTTCTTCCCACTTCTTGTGCTTCAACAGGCCGAGCGAGGCGTGCGCGTCCGCCAGATCGGGATTAAGCGAGAGCGCATTGTCGAGCGATGTCCCGGCGACATCGAAGGCTTCATCCGGCGAAATCGCCTGATGATTGTTCAGCAGAAGCAGCACGCTGTCGGCGAGACCTGCGTAGGCGTCAGCATAATCCGGGTCAAGTGCGATGGCCGCTTCGAACTGCTCGCGCGCCTTTAACAGGGTGTCGAGACGCCGCTTGTAGAGGTTGTCACGGCCCTGCGTGTAAAGGTTGTAGGCGGCCAGACTGTTGGTGGGAATCGTCGCCAGACGCAACTGTTCTTCGTCGGTGAGTGTCGCTCGCAGCGCCCGCGTAATCTCTGCCGAAATCTCGCTCTGTATCGCAAACAGATTGGCCGTACTGAGTTGCCGGTCATACGACTTCGCCCAGATATGTTCGTCGGTCGACGCATCGATGAGCTGCGCGCTGATTCGTACGTTGTCGCCCACCCGCTGCACGGCACCTTCGAGGACCGTCCCGACGCCGAGCTCTTCACCGACTTGCCGCAGGTTCTTGGTGGTGTCCCGATATTCCATCATCGATGTGCGGGAGATCACCTTCAGCGCTGCGATGTTGGCAAGGCGGGTCAGCAAGTCGTCATGGATGCCATCGGCAAACAATTCGTTGTCCGGGTCCGTGCTGCGACTCGTGAAGGGCAGGACGGCGATCGACAAGCGGTCGGCGGTCGCCAGCGGTGCCACTTGTGCATCCCGCATGCCGGTGACATTCAAACTGACGGATATTCCGAGCGCAATAATGAGCAGTGCGATGATGATGAAGTTCAGTTTTCGGCCGGTCTGTGGGGTAATCGACTCTGAACGATCGACGTTTTTCTCCAACTTGACCCCTTCGGGCGTGAGCTCGAATACCCAGGCCAATACCAGCGACGCGACAAAACCCGCCACGACGACAATGACGTAGATCTGAAACGCCGATTCCGACGCGCCGAACGTGGGCAACAGCACCGAGCCCGCCTCGATGATGATCCAGGCGACCACCGCATAGGCGGCCGCAACGCGCAATACGTTGCGGCGCCTGAGTTCCGATACGAATGAGGTCATGGGTGCAATTATCACCTACATGGGGCTTGGGTGCAGCATGAACCTTAGAGTGATACGCGGCGATTTTGTTTCGCAGGACCGCTTTACCCCCGAAAGCGGACATTGGGCTTATATTGCTGTGAAGGGCCGCTAATGACCCTTTCCGGACGGTCGCGACTCTAAGCTCTCGAGGCTCCCACAATATGGATATGCTCTGGTAGAACAGCCTTCGAAAACGAGACATGCCAGAGAATTTGCGATCTCATTTTTCCCTCGTTCCCGACCGATATATTGGCATCCGTATGGTCGATCAGGCTACCCGGAGAAAGTCCCTCACTGTGGCAGGGCACCATGACATAGGCGACCTTGTTGCTACCGGCGTACACACGGAATCAACCAACAGGCGAAACTGCGGTAAAATGACGGCCTTTCATACCTGAGGGTAGGCGCCCATGAGAACTCCGGCAACCTGGTTGTACTGCTTGCTATTATTCGGTGTGGCACCGGTTGTGGCGGCGCAGGAGACGGAGCAGCACAGGCAATACGGTTCCGAGTCGCGTATCGGACTCATTAACGTGATCCAAGAACGCTTTATGCACCATCATCAGGGCGTATCCGTAGTCACGGGCTACTACAACTTCTATCCTGTTGACTGGAAGATCAGTGACACGTTATTAGGCGCGTTCGAGGAGATTTCATCTGCCGAGATTACTCAAATCGACGCCCCTGGGTGGTTTCCGAAGAAGCCCGAAAGTATCTACCGTGTGGGGTGGACGACCCCGGTACTGAAAAAGAAATATGCGAGGAGACTGGAAGAACTGTGTGAGGCATACGCGCTCGACGTCATCGTCATCTTCCGCACGGAATTCAGTGCCGCCCAACCGAGCCGGTTTGGTCTGTTCACCCAGGGCGAGTTACTCGTGGATCGGCCGCTGTTCGCGCACATACGCGGCGTCCACCTGGATTCGATAGACTGCAATCCGGTTACCCGAAACATAGCGATTAACGATAAGGGGCTTTATGCCGATCCCAGCCTCATCCGACCGCCCGAGATAAAGGAGATGCCCGCGGAACAGATTGCGGCAGCTCGACCGATGATCGAGCGCATGACCATCGTTCTCGCTTACAAGCTTGCAGCTGGGCTCGGCGTCGTCAGCCCGGAAGACCGCCAGCGGTACGACGCCGTTTTGAACGAGCTGGAGAACCGGAGACAGGGCGTAGAGTTCCTGCGATGATCCGGGACACACGCAGGACGCCTGATGATCCGCTGGTAGTTTGGAGGCGACC
>CAMYMP010000196.1 GCA_947259435.1 uncultured Woeseiaceae bacterium | reverse complement strand
CCGCCAGGTGGAAGCTTGTCGCGCTCAGACGTCGTCAAAGCCGTAACCAAGAATGTGCTGGGTTCGGTCCGAGACGTCAATGTCGGCTTCATGGACTTCAACTGGAGCCAGGGCGGAACCGTCCTTCACGGCCTCAAAGACCTCGACAGTAATCGTACCGAGGTCGATAACGTTATAGACGCTATTCCGGCCTCCGGCTGGACGCCGTTGTCGGAGACGATGTACGAGGCCGCCCTCTACTGGCGCGGTTTGTATGCCGACTACGGCGATGCGGCCGAAACGGACAGGGATGCACTGGATTCTGACGAACCGATGGATTACAAGCAGCCTGCCGAATACGCGTGTTCCAAGAATTTCACCATCCTGTTGACGGACGGTGACCCAACCGAAGACCGTGGCGCGTACACGAGAGCCCCGACGCTGCCGGACTATAATGCGGTGCTGGGTCGCGGCTATTGTGACGGCGGCGATGTCGACGGCGCGTGCCTGGATGACATTTCCGAATATTTGTCCAAAGCCGACATCGCGACGCTACCAGGACAGCAGTCGGTCACGACGTTCACGATCGGCTTTTCGGACGATCTCGCGCTCGACACAACGCAGCTATTGAAGACAACTGCGGAAAATTCGGGCGGCGAGTACTACCTCGCTTCGGACGTCAAATCGTTGACCAAAGCTCTGACGGATATCGTGACCAATATTTTCGATCGCGATATCTCGTTCACGGCGCCGGCTATTGCGGTCAATGCATTCAACCGCACGCAGCACCTCAACGATCTGTACGTGTCCGTGTTCCGCGCGGCCGACCAGGTACATTGGCCGGGCAACATCAAGAAATACACGATCAAGGAAGGTGAAGTCCGCGACAAGAACGACCTGAACGCCGTCGACCCCGCTACCGGGTTCTTCGCCGACAGTTCGACTAACTTCTGGTCGACGGAAACGGACCCGGACGGAACGGATGTGAGTCGTGGCGGCGTTGCAAACGTCCTGCCACACCCTGATGTGCGTAAGGTCTACACCAATAATCTACTGGGAGACCTGACGCTGGCAAGCAATGCCCTGTCAATCGCGAACATTCTGTCATTCGACATGGATGATTTCGACCTGACGGGTGCCGAGGGTGAGCCGGATATGTTAGAGCTTATCGACTGGGCGCGCGGCAAAGATGTCAAGGATGTCGACAACGACCCGGCGACCGAGAACCGCTACGCGATGGGCGACACCCTGCACTCGCAGCCTGCCGCCGTCGTTTACGGTGACACTAGCGGCGGATACAGGACCATCATTTATAGCGCTACCAACGATGGTTATCTGCATGCGGTCGACGCCAGCACGGGCGAGGAGATGTGGTCATTCATTCCACGCGAGCTGTTGCCGAATCTCAAGGAGCTTTATTTCGACGAGAATGCCGATTACAAGACCTACGGTCTGGACGGGGACATTGTGCCGATCATCGCCGATCTCAACAGTGACGGTGTGATCGAGGTTGGCACCGACTTTGTCTATATCGTTTTCGGAATGCGGCGCGGTGGTGACAAGTACTACATGCTCGATGTGACCGATAGCGAGACGCCACACGTCAAATGGATCAAGACCTTCGCTGAATCTGGTCAGAGCTGGTCAGCGCCGGTGGTTGCCAAGGTCAAGATCGATAGCGGTGCCGTGGTGAGCCCGCAGGATGCCGTGCTCGTCATCGGTGGTGGCTATGACACCACTCACGACGCTGCGGGACATCCGACAGGTCCGGACCTCGAGGGTGCGGGAATATACATGCTCGACCTTGAAAGCGGCGATCCGTTATGGCGGGCAGGCGCGGATGTCGGTGCGGAGCTTTCGCATCCCGCAATGATCCGAGCCATTCCTAGCCGGATTCGCGTGGTCGACATGAACGGCGACAACTTCGCCGACCGAATGTACGCAGCCGACCTCGGCGGCCAGATATGGCGCTTCGACATTACCAATGGGGCAACGCCGGTTAACCTGGTCGCGGGCGGCGTGATCGCGCAGCTCGGCGCAGAAGGGATGGGTAGCCCCGGGGCAGAAGACACGCGCCGTCTGTACAACACGCCGGATGTGGCGCTCTTTAATGACGACCGAATGGACCGCCGCTTCCTGTCGATAAGCATTGGCAGTGGATATCGGGCCCACCCGCTCGACAACAGCGCGACGGATCGTTTTTACTCACTGCGTGACGAGCACGTTTTCAATGCTTTGACGCAGGCGCAGTACAACAGCTATCCGATCATCAAGGACGACGATCTTATGGAAGTCTCGGGTGAGTATGGCACGGTGATTCCTGCGGGAGGCGCCGGTTGGAAACTGACGTTGTCGTCGGGAGAAAAAGTCCTTTCGGATTCCCGAACCTTCGATGACAAGATCTACTTCGTCACCATGGAGCCGGCGATCGATTCCGACGACCCCTGCCAGGCTGGTCTCAGCATCAACCGCCTGTATCGTGTCAACGTCGACAACGGTGACCCGGTGATCGACTACGGCACAGCGATTCCGACAGATCCGGTAGAGATCGATGAGGCACGGGTAACCAAGCTCGAACAGGGCGGCATAGCGCCGGTACCTGTGTTCTTGTTCCCGAGCCCGACCGATCCTGACTGCACGGGTGCGGAATGCACTCCGGAACCGATCGGCTGTATTGGCGTCGAGTGCTTCGATCCGGAGTTCTCGAATGCCCCGGTTCGGACTCTCTGGGTACAGGATGGTATAGAATAGTTAGCTATGAAACAGGACAAGACAATGCAAATGCGTAAATACATGCGTGGCGTTACACTGCTTGAGCTGATGATCGTTGTGGTGATCATCAGCATCATGGCGGCCGTCGCCTACCCGAACTACCGGCAGTTCGCGGCCCGGGCCAAGCGAAACGAGGCCAAAGCGATGCTGCTGGAGGTCGCGGCCGCGCAGGAACGTTTTTACCTGCAGAATAGTAACTACGGTACGCTGGCAGAGCTGGGCTTTGACGATCCATACGTCTCGGATACCGGGACGTATAATCTGACAATCCCTGTGCTTGATGCGCCGAGAAACTTTACGGCCACAGCGACGTATCAGAAGACAGACAATGAGCTCGGCAAGTGCGCAACGTTCAACATCGACGGCCGCGGCCTGAAGTCGTCTGGGCCGTACACTGATTGCTGGACGCGAACGCGGTAGTTAGCGACGTATCGGGGTCAGAGTCTTTTTCTAAGGCTCTGGCCCCGTTTTCGTCTGCCGCCCTGACAGAAACAGCGCGTCGATCACGAGTAATGCCGCACCAACGCTGATAGCGGAATCAGCAACGTTGAACGATGGAAACGCCCAGTCGCCGAACCAGACCTGAATGAAGTCTGTGACGTAGCCAAAGCGGATGCGATCGATCAGATTGCCGATCGCCCCGCCGAGAACCAGCGCGAGGCCGGCGGCGAGGATCAGAGGTCCCGTCGAACGAATCCTCCAAATCCATACCGTGATGACGGCGCTGACGCCGGTCGCAAGCACGATGAAGAACCATCGCTGCCACCCCGAAGCACCGGCCAGAAAGCTGAACGCGGCTCCGGTATTTTGCTGATGCGTCAGGTTGACATACGCATTGAGCGGCACCTTGCCGTACAGCGGTACCCATTCCACGATCGCCCACTTGGTCGCCTGATCCGCGACGATGACGAGAAACGCGACAATCAGCCACGCGATGAAGCGACGTAATCCTGAATTTTCGTTATCGCTCACGCCTTACCCCGCTGCTGCCAGAGCTGATCGTGCATTGTCGGCGTCACGATGCATCTGCGCAACTAATTCCTCCACCGTGTCATATTTCACCTCGCTGCGCAGACGAGCGATGAAGTCAACATGAATGTACCGGCCGTAGATATCTTCATTGAAATCGAAAATGTGAACTTCAAGTAACGGTTTCGTGCCGGCAAAGGTCGGTCGCGTGCCGACACTGGCAACGGCATCCCTTGGTCCGCCTGGCAGGCCCGAAACATGCACCGCAAATATCCCCATTACGGCGCTTTGGCGACGCCTCAATTCGACGTTCGCGGTCGGATAACCCAGCGTCCGGCCGAC
>CAMYMP010000195.1 GCA_947259435.1 uncultured Woeseiaceae bacterium | reverse complement strand
AGCGGCACTGCCAGATGGTCTTCAAGGTGGCCTACAGATGGTGTGCCGTCAAAGAAGACGCTGAGGATATTGCCCAGGACGTAATGATGCAGTTGGCCGACAAAATTAGAGGATTCAAACCGGACCAGGCCGCGTTTACGACGTGGCTATACCGAGTGACGATCAACACGGCCAAAGATGCGTATCGGCGACAACAAAGACGCACAGACAATGAAGGTCAATATGCGAACGACAGCAACGTGCACGGTGGTCACGGCGCGACCGAACAACCGCTCGTGCAACATGAGACGACAAGGCTGTTGGAACGCCTCCCGGATAAGCAAAGGGAGGCTGTATTTCTGGTCTTCTGCGAAGGACTAAACCATGCGGAAGCGGCCGCAATCGTTGGCTGCGCGGAGTCGACTATTTCGTGGCGAGTGCACAGCGCGAGAAAGAAACTGAAAGCGTGGGCGACGCAATGAACAACGATGATTTAAAAGACATCCTGGGGCAGCCGGATAGCCCGGATCTCGACGACGCGGCACGTGAACGAATCGTGACGTCGGCCGCAATTCGTTACCGGCATGCTACGCGCGTGGCCGAGGTGAAGTTCCCGGAGCCAGCGAGTGGTTGGCTGACATGGACATCAAAACCGTTGTTAGTTGCAGCGGCAGCACTGGTACTCATAGTTGCGATACTCATTCCCCTTCCGCGCGATAATACGAATGAATCGGGCATGTTGGGCACCGACCATTACAGCGCAGCCATGTTCAGCGAGTACCAGTCGCTATTCCAGCATGAGCTGCGGGCAGTCGTCGCGCGTAATGGCGACGTCGATGTCGTCCTCGGTGGCCAGGCGTCGCAGCAAAGCAATCCGCTTGTGTTCATTCGTATGGAGTCCGACGGGCAGCCGGTTTACATCACCGCCTACAGCGGTCAAACCATCGAAGCGGAAATTGGCGGTAAGAGAGTGACGCTCGACATTCTCACCACGGCCGATCAACACGTTGTCCTGGCATCGGATGAGTTTATGCTGCAAAACGGCGTTCTGCATGGCCCGGATAATTTCGTCGCTGATGCGCATGTACTTGAGGTCAGCTTGTGAGGCGGCTCTGTCTAAGATTGCTGCTGACAGGTATTGCGTCGACGGCGTTACCCGTGCTGGCGCACGACGTGGATGTGTGCCTGCCGATGGATACCGACGATTCTCTCGTTTGCAGGCATCACTTCGAGGGTACGAACATTGACCTGCCTGTCAGGGCTGTATTGGACAGTTTCGGTACGGCATGCGAGCCCTTTGTCGTTAGCGTAGTGCAACGCCAGGGAATGTTGCTTGCAGAACTGGGCGAGCCGCAGGAGTTCGATGCGGAGCAGTGCGCGACACTGACCAGCATTGCACTGGACCTTCCGAACGTCAGATCCGAGGTGGATCTCGTTGTTCGATTTTCTCTGCGGGAATCGGAGCACGCGCCCGAAGTCATCGCCATGCGCATATACCCGGACACACTGCTTGATCCGCTGGTGCAGTTCGCGGCGCAACATTCCCTTGTCGTTTTTGATGATGAAGGCGTGCTGACGGAGTTTCTGGATCATAACGAGATCGATTACCTACAGAGCTTCGACACGATGTCTGGTGTTCGGGTCGCGCTGCTCGTGCAACCCGCTGACCCCGAGCTGCTGCTCGAGGAGCGCGGCTTCGATGGTGCTGTCATTTTTCAGGAAAAAATCGTCGACCTGCCACAGGTCCGCACCGTGTCAACAAATGGCCATACGCGGGTCTATGTCGAAATGCCATTGCTCCGCGACCTTCACAAAAGCCCACTGGCGCAAAAAGCGCTGCTGGACATTATTCGTCTTGCGACGAACCCGCTTTCCGCCGATCGAGGTTGATATGAACACTTTGCGAACTATTGCGCTAAATCTCTTCATTATTGCGTGCATCGTTGCGCCCCTGCCGCAAGCTGCGGCACAGGACTCTTACACCGTGGCGATTTTGCCATTCGATACAAACGCCAAGCTGGACATGGATGACCTGGGCCAGGAATTCCCCCTCTTGCTGAATGCCTACATGTCACAGTCGGACAAGTTGGCGTTTGTCGAGCGTGGCCAGGTCGATAGTGCACTTAATGAATTGGCGATCGGCATTTCGGGAACCGTTGATCCCGCGAGCGCGGCCCAGATCGGTTATCTGACCGGAGCACAGGTGCTGGTGACAGGCCGCATTTTTCCGGTGCAGAAAGATCTCTTTATCGTCGCCAAGATTATAGGTGTCGAAACCGGTCGGGTGTACGGCGAGACAGCTAAGATCCCGTTGCGCGGCGACATGGACAAGGCTGCTCAGGATCTGGCGCAGAAGGTTGCAGGCAGCATCGAGACCAGGGGTGACACACTGGTTGCCAAGGTACAGGCCAAAGAAGACGTCGTAGAATCGCTACGGTCGTTGGTCAAAGGCAAAAGGCTGCCGACTGTCTCGGTCGCAATCGAAGAAGAGAGCCTCGGCCGTGATCTGGTCGATCCCGCCGCCCAAACGGAGCTGTTGTACATTCTGCATCAGCTTGGGTTCACGATTATTGATCCTGCCGAGAGCAATACTCGCGCAGATATCGAGATTTCTGGTGAGGCATTCAGCGAGTTCGGCATGCGCAATGGCAGCCTGGTCTCAAGTAAGGGGCGCGTCGAAGTTAAAGCGGTAAACGTAAGCTCCGGTGAGGTCGTCAGCGTGGGACGTCACGTTGCCGTAGCGGTCGACCTTTCACGAGAAATTGCCGGCAAGGCTGCGATATCGAAAGCGACCGCCAATATCGCCAGTGCGTTAATTGCGGATATTGTGTCGTAGCTGATCATCGAATGTCGCGATTCACACAACTCGTCTGTGCATTGCTGATTGCGGTCAGCGCAGCCGCGCCCGTACGCGCAGCGGATACGGCGGTGAGTGTTGTCGACTTCTACAATCTGTCGCAGGACAAGCAATGGGACTGGTTGAGCCGCGGCATGGCTGACATGCTGATCACGGACCTGTCCTCTGTTGACCATTTTCAGGTAGTTGATCGCGAGAGCCTGCAGCAATATCTGGACGAGTTCGAGTTGCAGGGTGGCGGCATACTCAACGATCAGACCCTGATAGAAATCGGTGAGCTTTCTGGTGTAGATCAAGTCATTTTCGGCACCTACCAGGTCGATAGCAGCGACAACATCGTTATCCAGGCAACGATCGTGGACATTTCCGGGCAGAAGGCTGAGACCGTGGTCAAAGTCTCCGGCCCGGTCAGCGAGGTACTCGATCTGGAGAAAGATCTCACCGCGCGCCTGGTTCGCAATTTCGGTGTGTCACTGTCGGACCGCGAAAAACAGGATATCGCGTTCGCCTGGACTGATTCACTGGATGCAACCGCGCACTTCTATACGGCCCTCGGGCACTACGACGCGGGCGAGTTGCCGCTAGCGCTGGCCGAGTCGAAGGTGGCGCAGAAGATCGATCCCCATTACTTACCGGCACGATTCTGGAACGGACGACTTTACGTTGAGCTCGCTGAGTATGAACATGCCGAGCTCTATCTCACAACGCTGTTGCGAGAGGTGAGGCAGCGGGTGTACAAACCCGCCTACGTCATGCATGCGTCGCTTCTGTTGGCGCAGCTCTACGAGAAGTTTCTCGAAACGCCAGAGAAAGCGATTCCCGTGCTGGAGGCATTGCGAATAGACAAGGTCGACTCGTTCGAGCGCGCGAACATCCATTTTCAATTGGCAAGCCTGTACCGACAGACGGGTCGTTACGCCGATGCCTACCATCTGTTTGTATCGCTCTACAAGAACGACGCAGAGCCGATCCAGACATCGCAGTTTCAAATTCCGTACCGCAGCGTTGCGCTATTTCCGTCGTTACAGCGGCTGCGCAAGATGGCGATCGAGAATTATCAGTCGTCTTACCTGCTGGCTTACTACAATTCCGAGGAACCCCCGGAACCACAGCCCGAAATGGTAATGCTGACCAAAGAGCAACCGGAATACTCGAGCTCAGAGACATTCCAAGGCACCTTCTCGTATACGCCGGATACACCAAAGCCGATGTTCATTGCGCCGAAAGGGCAACGTTTCAGCG
>CAMYMP010000194.1 GCA_947259435.1 uncultured Woeseiaceae bacterium | reverse complement strand
CTGACAGATTCTCTCTCGCCCGAATGATCTTGTTCGACTTCACGAGCATTGCACTTAGCCTGACGAACGCAAGGTGGAAGCCATGAATCTGATCAGATACATCGTGCTGCCACCGACGATTCTGTACCTCGCCGACATCGACCCAAACGAGCTGATCGAACCGTCGGCAGCCATTACGACGGTGTTGGCAACACGAGTATCGGGCAGAACGCCGGGGCTGGCATAGGCCTGGGTCGCCGCCGGATCGACCTCGTTAACTGTCTGAATGCGTGATATTTGCGTGTATCAGCAGTGCATCGTTATGCGCAGTCAAGCACTTATGGCAACGGACGCCCCGGTAACTAGTTGATAAATAACAACAGAATCAAACACCTAGCGTTCTGAAAATCCGCGTGTCGGTGGTTCGATTGACTGCGGGCTGCAAGCAGCCCTTGCCCTCGCTTCGCTCGGGTTGCTCCGCATCGCTAGCCGGCTTCGCCGGCTGGTCCGCCCCTGGCCACCACTTAGCAAAGTGTGAAAGCCCAATACCGGAGCTAGCTCAAATCGGTCAACCCGGTAAATCACTGTCCCGAGAATAAGACGCTTGGGCGCTTCAGCCCTGAAGCTTCCGGCCAATCTCCACATTTTCTCCATGTTTGCGCTTGCTGGAAGGCGTAGAAGTACCTTTGTTTATGCAGCGTTACCTTTTGCATCTTGAACCCAATTGGAGACACAAAATGAAATCCACAATTAAAACGAAAATTTTCTCAGTGATTTTAGTAACTCTATTGTCAGCTAGCGGGGCTAACGCTGCAGGTATTGGCCGCAATATCGTCGTTCTCCTGTCGGGTACGGGGAACGCCGATAGTAGTGGCAACCAGTTCACGCAGCTTGGACTCGACGTCCCACCAGAGTTCTTTGCCTGCTTCGACATGGACCTGGTTAATGCCAAGACGGGTAGGGTGATCGGCAGTGGCAGTGATTGCCTGTCAGGGGTCAACTTCACCGCAACGGGTGGTGCGATGATGACCGCCACCTCGTTTTTCCACTTCCCGGGCGGCACGCTGGTATCGCAAGGCCTGGTTACGGTGCAGCCGACGCTTCATGGCTTGGAAGGCTATACTCACGTCACCGGCGCAGCACCTTCACCGAACGAGAATAACGTGATCTATGGTGACAGAAAATTCAGAAATGCTGCTGGTTCGGTCCGCCTGTCAGGTCTTGTCAACATGGAAAACGTTGGATCTGGAATAATCGTCTTTGATTGCGTGTTTATTATCGATATCGAGAAAAAACGTCGCCGCAACCGCTAAATCACCGAACAAGCAATGATCAATCGACGCAAGGCGGCGTCTAGAATCCGAGCCCTTGCAGGGCGTCTGCAATCTTCGTTCGCATGGGCTCGGCTTTCACAGGATACCCGCGGAAGAAATCGACGCCGCTGAGGAGCGGTCCGCGCTCACGCACATCCGCAGCCCACGCTGCGGCGCGGGACGTGTCGCCAGCCAGTGCCTGCGCCACCGCTGCGAGCAACGCCATAAATACATGTGCGCCTGGCGATCGTGCGGCTTGGTCCGTCCAGACGACTGCCTCGGCGTACTCGCCCCGGGCAATGTGTGTAAATCCACGGGCGCCAAGCATGGCGTAGTACAGCGGGTCGAGCGGGCTCAGGCGCATCGCAAGGTCCAGTTGATCGCGACCGTCCTGTTCGGCACCGGCGATGGTGTTGGTCCATGCCAAAGCATACATTCCTTGCGCGTAGTTTGGACTGAGTGAAGTTGCTCGTTCGAGCCACGATCGGGCGCTGTCGAGATCGGAGACCAGCCAATAGCTGCGTCCCATGGTGAAGTTCGCGAACGGATCGAGCGGGTCGATATCGAGGCCACGTTGAGCGCAGCTGCGGGCCAGGGCAATCTCACCAGGGATGTCGTCGGTCTGATGCATGAAGGCCGTTTGAAAATGCACGAACGACAGGCCCGCGTGCGCGCGCGCAAAATTCTCGTCCTGTTTGACAGCGCGCCCGAATAACTCGGCGGCTGCCGCATTGTCTTTGCGATTAAATCGATACAGGTGCTGCAAGCCGAGGTGGTACGCGGACCAGGCGTCGAGATTGTCGCTGGAGATGAGTCGGGCACGCGCCGCTTCATGCAACGGAATCTGGATTTCCAGTGAAGTCAGGATCTTTGACTTGATCTCGGCGCGTACCGCGTGAACGTCGTCAACGTAACCGGTGTATCGCTCGCCCCAGATAACCTCACCCGTACGTGTATCAGCCAACTCGGTCATGACGGTGATCTGTCGTCCGCTTACTTCAAGGCCGCCAGACAGGCAGTAGCGGACGCCGAGCAGGCGGCCGACCTCGCGCAGATCGAGATTAGCCTCTCGAAATCGAAATGATGATCCTCTGGCGATAACGAGGAGCCAACGCAGGCGCGCGAGTTCCGTGATCAGCTCATGCGCCAAACCCTCTGCGAGCGTGTCGTAAGGACTGGCATCCGCAAGGTTCCTGAACGGTAACACCGCGATTGATGGTCGCTGCGAGGTCTCAATGCTGACGTCAGGTTTCTCGGTGCCATCACCCGGCAGCACCAGGCTCGGGCTGTGCGTGATCTGAACGTCGGCGACAAAACGAAACCCCTTGCTGTGGATGGTCTTGATGAATCTCTGCGCCTTACCGCTGTCGCCCACGGCCTGACGGGCAGACTTGATCCGGCTCGTCAACGCCGAGTCGGTCACGACGCGCCCGTCCCAGAGTTTCTCGAAGAGCTCATTCTTGGGCACGAGCCGATCGCGATGCTCGACGAGGTAGGCCAGCAGGGCGAAAACCTGCGGTTCGAGCGGATGTACAGCGCCGTCCTCATGCAGCTCGAAACGGGCCATGTCGAGCTCAAACTGCTCAAACTGGTAAATCATTGCCCCGAGGATAAAACACTTGGGGACTTCAGCCCAGAATCTTCCAGCCAATCTCCATACTTCCTCCATGTTTGCGCTCGCTGCAGGGCGTAGAAATATCCTACCGGCGGGCGTCCCGCCTGAACATGAAGGGAGGAATACTCATGAAACAAGCAAGAAACGAACTGCCGACTCGCCTCGAAGCTGGCGGCGTGTGCTTTCAGGGGCAGGACTGGGGCGATACCAACGTCGCTCGGGTCCGATTTCCTGCTGGTGCGGACGCGACGCCGCTGCTCGAGGGATTGCCGAACAATCATTGCCAGTGCCCGCACTGGGGGACCGTGGTCAAAGGGTCCATCCACGTGACCTATGAAGACGGCACCGAAGAGACGGTAAACGCTGGCGACGTCTATTACTGGCCACCGGGCCATACGGTCAGGGTTGACGAGGACTACGAAGCAATCGAGTTCAGTCCGAGCGGCCAGATGGGTGAGCTTATCAATCACCTTGAAGCAAAGTTGAAAGGCTAGAAGAGTACGAGATGCTGCTCGTAACGACAGACGTCCTGAAGAATGAATTCCCGGCGATTGACAGTGGCCACGGCGGTCACATTTCGACCCACGCGGTACTGAAAGTCAGGCAAGAAGGTACGACGCCGGACCAACCGCATTCGCGGCTTGCCCTACGTCAGATTGCGTGTAGTTTCCGTGTAAACAATCCAAGAAAAACGCAGAATCAGAACTACAAATCCAGAACCCGAATGGGCGCGTTGCCAGCCAAAATGCGATTTGGACCAATGAACTTGGGACCAATAGTGAGCTGGAGGAACAACTCAACCCAATACTGAAAATCCGCGTGTCGGTGGTTCAACCGAGGCGCGCAGCGCCGACAGACACACATCGTGTGCCCGAAGGGCGAGCGCAGCGAGTCCATTCTGCCCCTGGCCACCACCCGTTCAGAAGCGATGCTTCGTACGGCGAGTTCCAATCGAGCATGCCCTAAAATTCACTGCTGCTCTTTCGGTAGATGCGTTGTTTGTCGAGCCACATTGACACCTCTTGTGCGCTTTCTGGCAGATGCTCGTGAACTCCAAGTACGAGTGCGGCCCCGTCATGCATGGTGGCGATGATACGGCCTAATACTTGGCGTTGTAGGGCGTCGTCGTAATAAGTGAATACCAGGTTACGGCACAGCACGAGATCAAAAC
>CAMYMP010000193.1 GCA_947259435.1 uncultured Woeseiaceae bacterium | reverse complement strand
GTTTCTGCTGATCATCGGCGTCTGGAGCCTTAGAGGTAGTGGGCGGCTGTTCTCGATCGGCATGATGTTTGTCGCTGCGGGCGTTGTGCTCAGCGTGCTGTCGACCCGTTCGAACTCGACGCTTTTTCAATACCTGTCGATTGCCGCGTTGATTGGCTTTTTACTGATTGCAATTGCACACACGTTCAAACAGGTCGCTTTCGGTAACGACCTGAGTATGAACCGTGTCGTGGGTGCAATCTGCGTCTATCTTTTGTTGGGCGTGATCTGGGCGTTGTCCTACTCAATACTCGAACTGGCGGCGCCCGGCTCATTCACGGGGTCCGAATCGCGCGCCGGTCGCGGCTGGAACGGCGAGTGGCTTTATTTGAGTTTTGTAACGATGACAACGTTGGGCTATGGGGACCTCTTGCCGATTTCCGCAACAGCGCGCGCGATGGCCTACTTGCAGGCGCTGGTCGGACAGTTCTATATCGCAATTCTGGTGGCGGGACTCGTCGGCGCCCACATTGCCAGAAAAAATAGCACCTGAGCTGAGCCGACAAAGTATCGATATTCAAGAAGCGATCCCCTAAAATTGTCAACAAGCATCATCTGTCGCGCGGAACGCTGCATGGAACACGGCCGGCACAACAATTGAGAAGTACAGCAATGGTTTTCGTTCGCGTCTTCCTTGGTGTTGCAGCGCTGGCATTATCCGCCGAAGCGCGGCCTCAGGACGTCGCGCCCGACGATCCAAACCTGATCCACTGGGCGTACGCAGCGACATTCGGCACGGGTAAATACAGCATTGGCGATAATGATGTATTTGTTTTTCGGCTACCACTCAGCCGAACCCTGAGGCAATCGACGATAAGCATATCTGGTGAGCGCAAGATTGGCGTCAAGATTTTGCTGCCGATTACAATCGGCGTGCACGACTTCGACATTGCGGGCGCGCTGCAAGGTCAAGTGCCGGATCGGGTAGAGCAATGGAGCATCACACCCGGTGTGGAGCTCGACATTCCAATCAGCCAGCGCTGGTCTTTGCGTGCCGAGGGGCGCGTCGGCTGGGGCAGTGAGCTCAATGGCGGCGCCGAGTCCGCGTGGATCTATGCCGCGAGCTTCAAAAGCCGATTCAATCTGGACGACTCAGTAACCTCTGATCTAAACCTGCTAAACGGCGTTCTGTGGTCCGGGTACACACCCGAGGGCGGCAGCCATACGTCGATCTCGGTGCTTTTGACCGGGCTCGAGTCCGTGCGACCTGCAGGCCGATGGCGGATCGACGGTGAGCAAGTCTTCTTCAAAACGCACCTTGTCAACTACTGGTACCTCGAGGAGCTTGAATACCTCGTCCTGCCGGGACAACAGCCGATAGCGCTCGACTCCGAATGGGAAATCGGACTTGCCATCGGGAAGGAAGACCCGTTTGAGCTACTCGGTTGGAGATTCGATCGTGTGGGCCTGGCATTTCGCGAGGGAGATGACTCAAGCGCGGTTCGCCTTCTGTTCTCTTCTGAATTCTAGTTGCATTGCCGGCAGAGTATGAAATCGCAAATAAACGGCAGCGCCTAAATATCACGATTAGATAACTCCATATCTAGGACCTGACCGTTAAGCCCTTGTACTATTGCGCACGCAGTGCAGCTTGATACTATCTGTACAGGCTTCTAAATAGAGTAAGGGTCTCGTGACCGAAAAGGCCTGCTTGCGCACGCAACCGATTCGATATCTACATCTGGCAATCGTTATCCTGGCGAGCGGATGCGCGACCACGTTCGAGACCATATCCATTGAGCAGGTGCCGTTAGTTGAACGGGCGCAAAAGCAGTTCAAGCAAAACGTCCAGGTAACAGCAGCCGTATTGAGCGCCGAAGAGTGCGAGCTCATCTTCGGCGTGGACTTGTATGCGCGTGGAGTGCAGCCCGTGTGGCTCGCGATCGAAAATAATGACGAATCGTCGATGCGGTTTTTGCCGGCGGGCCTCGATCCGGAGTATTTTACGCCACTCGAAGTCTCATACGTCTTCCGCAGTCGATTTGCCAAAGAAGCGAATCAACAAAAGGACAAACATTTTCAAAACCTCGCCATGGGAAACCGCATCGGTCCGGGCGAAACCAGGTCAGGGTTCGTTTTTAGCCACCTCGAACATGGCACCAAGATCTTCAACGTCGACGTTATCGGTCAGGACAACGATCTGCGTACTTTTACCTTTACTATTCCCGTACCCGGATTCGCCGTCGACGACTTAGAAACCGATTGGACTGAGATTTATGCTCCGAGTGAGGTCATGGCTTACGACCGGCACGACGCTAAAGCAGCGCTTGAAAAACTACCGTGCTGCGTAACGAATCAGGATGGTGACAAGAAGGGGCTACCCGTTAACGTGGTTCTTGTCGGTACATTTGACGATGTGGTTTACGCTCTGATCCGCGGTGGCTGGGATGCGACCGAACGGACGACGTCACAGCAGACGATATCGGTAGCTGTCGCCGGTACTGAAGATCGCTACCTGTCGCTCAGCACACGCTACGCATTTGGCCGACCGCAGGACGCTTCGTTTCGGAAAAGTCGACGCGACAGCGAACCACATGCTCATCTGCGATTGTGGCTGAGTCCGATTACGGTCGACGGTGATCCGGTATGGATCGGCGAGGTTGGCAGAGACCTGCCGGCACGCTTTGAGTCATCGGACCGATTGGTGGATGCAGACGATGCCCGTGCGATGCTATTTCAGGATATCCTGCTCTCGCAAACATTGAGCTTCCTGGGCGTCGTCAAGCGAAGCAATGCCATGCCAGCTGCGCGATCGTACGAACAACTGAGCGACGCGCCGTTTGTTGCGGACGCTTTTCGCATCGTTCTCGGAATCGATAGCGGACCGGTCGCCGTCCCGGATGTCGAGCATTTGCCCTGGGAGAAGCTGCCATTTTAGGGATTCGAGCAAATCTCGGGACAGTTGGCGTGGCGGCATTCATCGTAGCTGGCTGCGCTTCGTTCAGCCCGATTCCGATGGACCAGGTGGGCTTTCTCGCTCGAAGCCAGACGCAGCAGCAAGGAGCCGTATCGGTCACCGCAGCCGTGCTGAGCGCCGACGAGAGCAAGCAGGCATTTAGTGTCGATCTGTACAAGAATGAAGTTCAGCCCGTTTGGCTTCAGATCAGCAACGACGACAGCGATCCAATGATCTACTTGCCCACGAGCATGGACCCGGAATATTTCACACCGCTCGAGGCTGCCTCCACCTATCACTTCAGCTCGGCAAAAGACAATGCCGCCCTGGACCGTTTATTTGCCGCCAGCGCCTTGGATATGGCGGTGCCGCCCGGTGAGACGCGCTCAGGATTCGTCTTTACGAATCTCGATGAAGGCACCAAAGGATTGGTTGTCGAACTGATCGGTGCAGATCAGGAGTTCAAGAAATTCACGTTTTTCATTGAGGTGCCGGGGCTGCACGTCGATCACCGTAACGTAAACTTCAAAGAGCTTTACGACTCCGATGAGATGGCCGATCACGGTCTTTCATCGTTGCGGCGTGCACTCGAGGAACTACCTTGTTGTACAACTAACAAGAGTAACAAAGGTAGTGGAGATCCACTCAACCTCGTGCTGATCGGTGAGCCGCAGGAGTTGTACCACGCATTCATTCGCGCCGGTTGGGACGAGACGGAAACAATCTACGGTGGCTCGCTTTTGAAGACAGCAAAATCCTTCATGCTTGGTGGACGCTATCGCTATTCACCGGTCAGCGCGCTGTACGTGTTTGGCCGCAGTCAGGACGTAGCGCTACAAAAGGCGCGCGATACGATTCATGAGCGAAATCATCTTCGCCTGTGGATGACGCCCTTGCGCCTCGACGGCACGCCGGTATGGATCGGGCAAATCAGCCGCGACATAGGCGTCCGATTCACGCGAAAGACGATCACGACGCACAAGATCGACCCCGACGTAGACGAGGCCAGGAATTATTTACTGCAGGATCTTTGGTACTCCCAGGGACTCTCGGCATACGCCTATGTCACAGGTGTCGGACCAGCACCGTACGAAGAGCAGCGTGGTAATCTGACCGGCGATCCGTATTTCACGGACGGCCTGCGTGCCGT
>CAMYMP010000192.1 GCA_947259435.1 uncultured Woeseiaceae bacterium | reverse complement strand
GGGGCAGGCCATCGACACGTAGAGATGATAGCGCCCGGCTTCGGCCTTGAAACCGCCGTCACCGCTCGGCCCGGCTTCTCCGTCAGCCGTCACCCAGTTCCGAAAGCTCGAATCCTTGCGCACGAACCGGCCCTTGGTCGCCTTGGTGTCGACATGCTCTGTCGCAGGGAGCTCGTATACCTCGCTTGCAGACGCGGACAGCGATTCGAACTGTGCTCTGGATTCCTCAGTCCGGAAATCCTCGAGGTAGTCGCTTTTCCGCATCAGCAACGGTACGACCAGCTCGATGCAGAGTTCGACCGCAACCTCTGCAACCAACCGATCCGCCCCTTCAGCCAAAGACGACATGACGCGCAGCTGGCGCGTCGGATGGCGCCCGTGCATTTCCTTTAGAAAGTCGGCGACAAGAGGGGCCACAGCCGAAGATACTATATAATCCCGATCATGGATTTCGACAACGATATTTTCATAAGCTACGCCCACCTCGACAACCAGCCTCTAATGAAGGGCTCGGAGGGATGGGTGTCGCAGTTTCATCGCGCGCTGGAAGTTCGCATCGATCAGCTGCTCGGCAGGAAATCCGCGGTATGGCGCGACCCGAAGCTTCAGGGTAATGACTATTACGCAGACACTATCGTCGATCAGTTACCGATGGCGGCAGTCCTGGTGTCGGTATTCACGCCACGCTATGTGCACTCCACATCGTGCACGACTGAGCTGACGCATTTCTGCAAAACGCTTAAAGAACACGGGGGCTTGCGATTTCACGACAAGACTCGGATTTTCAAGGTGCTGAAAACACCGGTCCCGATTGAAGAGCAGCCCGAGGATATTCGCGATTTCCTGGGATACGAATTCTTCAAAATCGACACGGTTACGGGCCGCGTCCGGGAATTCAATCAGGTGTTTGGCCAGGAGGCCGAGCGCGAATTCTGGATACGGCTCGACGACCTGGCGCAGGATCTTTGCCAGCTGCTTCGATGGCTCGAACACGAAGCGCCCGCCAGCGCGTCGGGAATCATGCCCGGGCCACGGGATACGGTCTACCTCGCCAGCTGCAGCAGCGATGTCCGGGATCGATACGACGAGGTGAAACGCGACCTGCTTGCGCATAATTACCGGGTCGTGCCGGACAGGCCGCTGCCTCTCGACTCCAGACAGCTTAAACCCGTTCTTCGCGAATATATGAAACAGAGTCGCATGTCGATTCACATTATCGGTGAGAGCTATGGAATCGTACCCGATGGAACGGATCATTCTTTCGTTCGATTGCAGAACGAAGCCGCGATGGAGCGCGAGGGAGATGAAAATTTCTCGCGACTTATCTGGATTCCGCCCGGCCTGGAGACGGAGGATAGACGCCAACAGCAGTTTATCGAGGAGCTGCGTTCCGACCCGAGAATACAATCGGGGGCCGACCTTCTCGAAACGTCGTTCGAGGACCTGAACACTCAGATCCACAATGTTCTCGAGCCCGGTAAAGGCGTTGATGATACCGAGAAGGACGCTCCCGCTAGGACAGAAGTCCAGAGCATCTACCTAATCTGCGATGCGCGTGACGTGAAGAACGTCACTCCGGTAGCTGACTGTTTGTTCGATCAGGGCTGTGAAGTGGTGTTGCCGGCGTTTCAGGGCGACGAAGCCGAAGTCCGCGCGGACCATGAAGAAAACCTGCGCGGTGCTGATGGCGTGCTGATCTATTATGGAGCGCCAAACGAGCTCTGGTTACGCAACAAACTCCGCGAACGGCGCAAGAGCGCAGGGCTCGGGCGCACGAAAGCGCTGAAAGCGACAGCAATCCTAATAGCGCCGCCCAAATCCGAACAGGAGCAATGGTTCCGGACCCACGAAGCCCGTGTCATTCATCAACCCGAGGCATTCTCGACCGACCTGCTCGAGCCGTTCCTGGCTGATCTTTGCACCTGATAGCGTCGGCTTGACTGAATGACTGGCGACATCGAATCATTCAATCCTTTTCCCGGCCTTCGCCCGTTCGGGCCCGAAGAGGCACATCTGTTCTTTGGCCGGGAGCAAATTGTCGATGGGCTGCTGAAGCGTCTGCGCGAGACCCGGTTTCTTGGCGTTATCGGAAGCTCCGGGTCGGGAAAATCGTCGTTGGTACGCGCGGGACTTATTCCATCGTTGCACAGTGGATTCATGACGACGGCAGGCTCGAGTTGGCGCGTTGCCGTGATGCGCCCGGGTTCCGACCCGATCGGGAATCTCGCCGAGGCGCTGAATCAAAAAGACGTGCTGGGAGACGCCACCGAGGCACAAGGCGCATCGCCTCTTCTGACTGAGGTAACGTTGCGGCGAAGCAGCCTGGGATTGGTTGAATGCGTGCGCCTGGCACGGCTTCCCCGCGAGGACAACCTGCTGATCGTCGTCGACCAGTTTGAGGAGCTCTTCCGCTTCAAACACCATGATCAATCCGAGCACGCGCGAGATGAAGCAATCGCGTTCGTCAAGAGGCTTTTGAGCGTCGCCTTTCAATGCAACGAGTCAATCTACGTTGTATTCACAATGCGCTCGGACTTTATTGGCGACTGTATCGAGTATCCGGGACTTCCTGAAGCAATAAACGCGGGTCAATTCCTCGTGCCCAACATGACCCGCGATCAGCTGCGCAGCGCCATTACCGGCCCCATCCTTGTCGGCGGCGGCGAGATTGCGCCCCGACTCCTGGTGCGCTTACTAAACGAAGTGGGCGACCATGCGGACCGCCTTCCGGTGCTACAGCATGCGCTGATGCGAACCTGGAATAACTGGCAAGAGGCCCGCTCAGGCGGCGATCTGATTGACATTCAGCACTACGAGGCGATCGGCACAATGGAACACGCGCTATCGGCGCATGCGGACGAGGCGTACGCCGAACTAACGTCAGATCGCGACCGAAATATCGCCGCTACGGTGTTCAAGGCGATTACGGACACCCGGTCCGATAACCGCGGTATCCGAAGGCCAACCAGTATCGAGAGACTTTGCCTCATTGCAGAGGCCACGCGTGACGAGTTAGCAAATGTCGTAGACGCGTTTCGTCGATCGGGCCGATCATTCCTGATGCCGCCAATCGACAAGCCGCTCACGCCCGACACCGTTATCGACGTTTCACACGAAAGCCTGATGCGCGTTTGGGATCGGCTGATTACATGGACCGAGGAGGAGAGCCGGTCAACGCGAATCTACCTGCGCGTCGCCAGAGCGGCGGCGCGGTATGAACAAGGAACAACGGGTCTATGGCGTGATCCTGATCTGACGCTCGCATTGAACTGGCGTGAAGAGGCAGCGCCCACGGACGCGTGGGCCGCCCGACACGACCCGGCCTTCAGCCGTGCAATGGCATTCCTTGACGACAGCAAGACGGAGCGAGATCGCGTCAGCGACGCAATCGCCAAATCGCGAAGGAACAGGCTGCGGACCGCCTGGGGCGTATCGGTTGTGCTACTGGCGTTCGCGGTATTCGCCTTCGTACAACAACAACGTGCCGTCGATGAGAGCCGGCGGGCTGAACAGAATTTCCAGCTGGCGGTTCGCGCCGTGGATGAAATGCTGACGGACATTGCGGTCGAAGACTCGCTCGCCGATATTCCGCAAACGGAGGAACTCCGCCAGACGCTTCTAGAAAAGGCAAAGACTTTTTTTGAGACATTGCACGAAGACGAAGCGGCCGACCCGAGCTTGCGCCTGGAAACCGCCCTAGCCCAGGTTCGTCTTGGCAGGATCTATGATATTCAGGGCATGCGAGATGAAGCCGGCGCCGCACATCTCGAGTCGATCAAACAACTGCGCTTGCTACACGACGAGTTTCCGAGCCAACCACAATTTCAACACTCCCTCGGCGAGGCGTACGACTGGTACGGCGAACATTTGCGGCCTTTTGACAGTATCCGCGCTGAGGCCGCCTATGACGATGCGTTGGTACTGCAAAAGGATCTTGTAGAGAGATTTCCTGACGTGTTCGATTATAAGTATGAGATGGCTCGTACCTACAACAACCGCGGAATACTGATCGCCAGCCAGCGAGACCGTTTCGAGGAGGCAGAAGCGAGCTTCGCGCAGTCCATCGGTCTGTTTCGTTCTTTAAGAGAGAACCGCGGCGATGTGCTGGAT
>CAMYMP010000191.1 GCA_947259435.1 uncultured Woeseiaceae bacterium | reverse complement strand
CGTGGCCGTTTTCCTCAAGCGGCTGGCCGGGCAGGAAGTGCTGTAGAAAACGCATGTCCGTGTGACGCACATACGGTCGTACGTCGAGCGCGAAACGTTCCAATGGCCGGGTCCAGATGGCATACAGCCGCTGGCTCGAAGCATTCCGAAACGCCTCAGGGTTCGGGTTGCTGCGATTGATTGCAGGGTCCTTGTAAGCATTTTCTCCGAGTATGAAGCCAGCCGTTTCCTGGTCCAGATCGCTTGCAGAGAATCCGACAGTGAAACCGCTGTCCTGCAACTGCCAGGTGTGTTTTAGATGCACCTTTCCCTGCCGGTAGCCGGAGTCATCGCGAAAACCGCCGTCGTCGGCGTAAACGGCTGAGCCAAGCCAGATCGCGGAGCGCGGCCTCGGCATCAGCACATTGACGATACCGTGCAGGCATTCGATCCATAAAGCGCGTTGCCGGGGCCGCGAATCACTTCGACGGAGTGCGCCTGTTCGGTATTGATCTCGAATATAGAATTGACGTTACAGAAGCCCGCCGGTCGAGTAGGTATCCCGTCCTCGAGAAACAGGAACGCGCCGCAGGAACCGCCACCGGTCAGCACGGGCGAACGAATCGCTGTGAGGTGCTCCTGGCCGCTGCCTCGGCTGAGCCATACTCCCGAGACACGGGTCAGGAGTTCATGAATATGCTGATGCTGAACATCGGCGATCGTCGCGCCATCCAGACGATCGATATTTCCAGCGTGTAACAGTCGCGGTTCCTCGCGGCGTTGGCTCGTGACCACGAGTTCACTGATCGTCTCGTCGTCACCGCTCGCCGCGGCAGCAGGCAGCCCGATAATAGTCAGCGCCATCAGGCACAGATTGTTGTAGCTTTGTCGAAATCTTGGTCGCATGCGGCCTCCGGGCAAGCGCGCCATTATAATCGCCCCAGGTCAGGTCGTCCCCGAGAAAAAGAGTCGCCGATGAGAATCCGAACTGTTTTACGAAGCTTGTACTGCATGCTTGCGCTGAGCGTATTGCTGGCGAGCACTGTGTCTCACGCTGAGAGGCCACGAATAGGGCTAGTGCTCGGCGGCGGCGGCGCGCGTGGCGCGGCGCATATTGGTGTGCTGCGCGAACTCGAGCGCCAACGTGTCCCGATCGATGCCATTGCTGGCACGAGCATGGGTGCAATTGTCGGTGGTCTGTATGCATCCGGAATGAGTACTGACGAGCTCGAGACAGTTGTCGCTACGCTGGATTGGGCCGACGCGCTGTCGGACAAAGCGCCGCGCAAGGACCTGAGCTTCAGGCGCAAACAGGACGATACGCAGTACCCGATCAATTTCGAGCTGGGACTTCGCGACAGCGAGCTCTTGTTGCCAATGGGAGTCGTTGAGGGACAAAAGCTGGACCTGATACTGCGTGAACTGACGTCTGGTGTTTCGCATATTGCCGATTTCGATGATTTGCCGATACCTTTTCGCGCGATTGCCACGGACATAGAGCGTGGCGAGGCCTATGTGATGGGGGACGGCGACCTTGCGAAGGCGATTCGCGCGAGCATGTCGGTGCCCGGTGTTTTCGCGCCGCTGCGTCTCGGCGATCGTTTGCTAGTCGATGGTGGCATTGTCGGCAATCTGCCTATCGACGTCGTGCGGCAAATGGGCGTCGATATCGTGATCGCGGTCGACGTCGAATTTCCTCTGTACACGGCCGATGAACTTAGCTCGGCATTGACGATTTCGGAACAGATGCTCACGATTCTGATTCGCAAGGAAACGCTGCGCCAAATCGACACGCTGGCCGAAAACGATATTCTCATTCGACCTGAGCTGGGGACTTTTGCTTCCAGTGATTTTGCTCGGATCGCCCAGACCATCGAACCTGGCGTGCGCGCGACGGCGGCCGAATCGCAGAGACTGCAGCAACTGTCGGTCACTGAGCGGAAGTTTGCGGACTATCTGGCTCGACGCGCTGCAGAGCCTGATGCAGATGGCAAGCTCGCATTCGTTCGCGTCGCGCACGACGGTCGGATATTGCCCGCAATACTCGAGTCACGTCTTGAGGTCGAGGCGGGCGACCGGATCGATAGCGAGCAACTCGCGGCCGACGCGGAACGCCTGTTCGGTCTGGGCCTGTATGAGCAGGTTAGCTATGAGCTCGTCGAGGAAAATGGAGCCACGGGTGTCGAGTTCTTCGCGCGCGCCAAGAGCTGGGGACCAAATATTCTGCAGTTTGCCGTATCGCTCGAAAACGATTTCGAAGGCGCCACGTCGTTCAATTTCGGGACGCGCCTGACGATGACGGGACTCAACCCGCACGGTGGCGAATGGCAAACGGACCTGCAGCTCGGCACGGCCCCGGCGCTGTACTCGGAGTTCTACCAGCCATTTGGCTCTGCTTCGCAATTCTTCGTCGCGCCGAGAATTGATCTGCGGCAGTACAACATCAACGCGTTCGCCGCCGATAGCGTCATCGCGCGCTACCGCATATCGGAATCCGAGCTCGGACTCGACCTTGGTGCCGAGATTGGGTCGTTTGGCGAGTTTCGAATCGGCAGCTATTACGGTACCGGCAGGGGAAGGGTGAAAGTCGGTGACCCGTCGATTCCGAATGTCGAGTTCGATACCGGTGGCATTCTGGGCCGTCTGCGTTTCGATACTCGTGACGATGCACGATTTCCGCGCCGCGGTATTCGCGCGGACCTGAGTTGGAGGCAGTCACTGCCGGGGCTGGGAGCCGACGAGCGCTTCAATTCCTTGCAGGCGGATGTCGACGCGACCTGGAGCCGGGGCAAAAATAGCCTGCAGCTCGGGCTAAGTTACGAGACGACCATTGGTGCCGAAGATTCGATCGAGAACTTCTTCCCGTTGGGTGGTTTCCTGCGGCTTTCGGGACTGGAGCGTGGCGAAATCAGCGGACCGCATGCGGCGCTGGCAAGGCTCGTCTACTATCGTCGCGTCGGCGAATCGGCAGGGGGCCTGTTCGACGTGCCGGTCTATTTTGGTGTCTCCGCCGAAGCTGGCAATGTCTGGGACTCACGTTCGGATATCAGGTTCGATACGGCACGCTTCAACGGCAGCGTATTTGCAGGGCTCGACACGATAATCGGGCCTGTGTATCTCGCTGCGGGATTCGCAGAGGGCGGCCGCTCCAATTTCTATCTGTTTTTCGGTGCCCCGCCGCGCTAGTAGCCCAGATGCAGAGTCGGACCAGGTCTAGCGGACAATCTTTGCGAGCACCTGCGTTGGACTATCCGTGTTGCGGTAATAGCCGTGGCGGATAGCCATTTGCTCGAACGCACTGTCGCGGTCTGCCTCGCTTGGATACCAGTGCAGTCTTTCCCAGTCCTCGCCGAGGATCTTTCGCATCGTGTCGCCCTTTGGCAAGGTCACACGGATTCCATAGCGGCGCTCGGCGCCGACAAGAGTGGGGTCGACAAGGTTGTGTTGATGACAGTAGTCCATGGCGCGGCAGTATACAGAAACTTCAGCCGCGATCGTCACGGTCTGCCGCGCCTTCGCGATCTTCCCAGCCTAATAGCCGCCGTGTAATAAACATATACGCCGGTTTCAGCGTCGACATATAGACACGCGAGGCGCGCGAGGGATTTGCAAGAATGCCGAGTTCGCGTCGGCTCAGTTGCTGCGGGCAGTAGCTTCGCTTGTGCTTGAGCAGGTGGCGAATGTCTTCGTAAGCCAGTAGCCGAAACAAACGGCCGCGCCGGGGCGTGAACCACGCGAGCTGAAAGTCAATGAACGCGGGTGAGCCATCGTCGCGGACCAGCAGGTTCGGCTCTTTCGCCAGATCGTTGTGGACAATGCCGAGCCGATGGAGCTGGCGAAGCAGCCTGGATGCAGCCTTGAAGTATCCTGGATCGCTCGGCCTCGCGCGGTGCATGGGCGTGCCAGGCAAAAAGCTGCGCGTCAGACAATCCCCTTCGACCGCTACAAGATGCGGCACCCCGTCCAGGTCGCCCAGCGCCGCCAATACCGCTGCTTCGCGACGCAACAGGCGACGCGCGAGCCATCGTACCCACCCGCTCGCCGAACCCGAGTCACGCACGATACACGATTCGTCACCCGCACCAATCCTCCTGATTTCGCCGAACAAGTCCTTTTTGAGCAGCCGTGATTGAGTCATTGTGGGAGAATACAGCAGCGTGCGGCCCTGGGATTAAGGATGACTGGAAATTCCGACGAAAACTCGACTGACGAAGAACGCGTCAAACTTGACTCGACGGGCGAATTCTTCAGCGTCGGCGCGCCGTTGCACGCTGTTCGAGCCGGCTACGTACGTCGTGCCGCCGACGATGTCCTGTACGAGACACTCGTCGCCGGGCGCTTCGCACACGTCATCGCGCCTGATCGCAGTGGCAAGTCCAGCCTGATTGCTGCAACGGCAGCACGACTCGACAACAATGGCTTCAAAGTCGCCTGCGCCAGCTACGTATCCGTATCGACCTGCAGTCGTGGTGGCAGGACAAGTCAATCCTGAGCAATCGCCAACGCCTGGTTGAATTCTATTCGGAAATTATCCTAAGCAACGTGCAAGAGCGAATTGTCGTATTTGTCGACGAGATTCAATGCATTGCAGATTTGTCTTACGCTGATCAATTGCTCGCGAGTATTCGTGCGGCGCACAATGCGCGCGCTACAGACCCGGAATTTTCGCGACTCACTTTTGTACTGCTTGGCGAATGTGATCCTCTGAGTTTGATTGATGAGCCGGAGCTGTCGCCCTTCAATGTTACGCAGCCGGTTGCGCTGGGCAGCTTTTCGCGCCCCGACCTCGACCTGTTTGCCACCGAGCTGAACCTCGATGCCACCCAGGCAGCGGTCGCGTTAGACCGCATTTACTACTGGACTGCTGGCCAGCCCTATTTGTCGCAAAAACTCGCGCGAGCGATAGCCCGTGAACAGCCGACCGGCGAGATTGCGGACAATGTCGATCGCATCGCAATGCAACAGCTGGCGGGACGGGCCGCGTTACACAGCGAACCGCATATGAGTCATATCCACCGCGAGTTGGTCAATGACCAGAAGAGACGTGAGCCGCTACTAAACTTGTACGGGCGCGTTCGCAAGGGTATCGAAGTCTCAGCGGATCTTGGCTCGCCCATGCATCGCCGGCTGATCGCGGTCGGGCTGCTCGCGATCGACGAGGAAGGGAACCTAAAGGTTCGAAACCGTCTTTACGAAGCGGTTTTCACAGCGCGTTGGGCGAATGAGAACCTGCCAACGCATTGGCGTACGCCGGCAATTGCTGCTCTGGTGATAGTGGGCATTCTAGCGTTGCCATTCTGGTACACGCAGCTGCTGCCGAAGGGATACGTCAGGATACTGACGTCCGATACCGTGGCGCTGGAGACGGCGCAGGACGCTTATATCAACCTCCGGTCTTTTCCGGGGCATGTGGAGTCTGCAGACAATGTGTATCGCAGCTTTCTGCTGCGCCGCGCGAAGACCGCGACCAGCGCGGCACAAATTGCAGTGATTGCGGACATGGCTGCAGAATTGCCCGACGCCGAGCGGTTGCCAAACGAACTGCGCGCCAGATTCTGGGATATGCGAGTTGACGATGCGTCGCGTGCGGAGCGCCGCGACGACGCACTGCTCGCGTCGCTCGAGTCGCTTGTGCTGTCGACCCCACGACGGCGTAATCGTTCGGCAATGCTTCTTGGCGATGACTACCCCCTGCTGCTGGCCAGCCTGGCGGACGAAGACAGGGGCGACGTCGTATTCAACCCTCAGAGCTTGCTGCTAACCGAAACGCGCGCGGCTGAAGTGCTCCAATGGTCGCTCGAACCACAGGGTCTGCAGCGTCGTGAAAACTGGACGATCACGGCGCTCGAGGTATCACCGCTCGTGCGTCGCGTGGTTGTCGACCGCGAGGGAGAGGTCAGTCGCATCGGCTTGACGATCAATCTAAGCCACGCCCGGGCGAGCGATCTGCGCATCAAGGTCATCGCGCCTTCCGGTCGCGCCGTGGAGGTGAGCCCGAACGTCGACCTTGCCGCGTCCAATGAGGATCTGCGTATCCCCGCGGCGCAGCTGCGCGAACTCGTTGGCGAGCCGCTCAACGGCACCTGGAGCCTGAGTGTGCGTGATGAGGAACTCGGCGTGGCGGGTCGGCTGGTCGGCTGGAATCTCAACCTGAACTCGCAGGGGCTCGTCGAGTATTTTCAGCGAGGATTGAATATTCCGGATCCGGTCGAACGCGATACGGACAACCTGTGGTTCAGTGACGACGGACG
>CAMYMP010000190.1 GCA_947259435.1 uncultured Woeseiaceae bacterium | reverse complement strand
CGTCTGCAGCGCGCGGACGGCAGCCTCGGCGAGGAATTTCTGTTACAGGAAAGCAGCAGCATGACCGTGTCCGGCGGCATCGTCAGTTTTGAGAGCCTGCCGCTGGTTAGTGGCGACATGAACTTCGACGGCCTGCCCGACCTTGCGGTCTGGCGCGGTGATTCGCTGCGCGTCTATCCACAATTGCCCGACGATCAGTTTCAAGGCCGACCGGACGTGGTACCGCTCGGCCTGGACCTACCGAGCGAAACGGAGCTAAGACTGCGCCAATTGCAAACGGACCGCGGCGCAGCCGACCAGAGCGGACTGACCGTGAAACGCGTCTTCTCGATCGGAGATCTGAACGGCGACGAGGTGCCGGACATTCTTACCGAGGCGACATTCAGCGAGGGTGTCTTCGACAAACGCAATGAATTTCGCGTGCATCTGGGACGCCGGAACTCTGATCGCCTCGTCTACCTCGATAATGAAGACGCGCTACTAGCCTCCGAGGGTCTGCAGTTCGGACTGATCGAAACGGATATTGATGGCGATGGCAGGAAAGACCTGGTTGTGCGTAAGGTGCGGCTTTCCTTCGGCCGCGTCATCAGGGCGCTGCTCTCTGGGAATGTGTCGTTGCAGCTGCAGTTTTTCAAAATGACCGACGAAGACGCCTACCCCGAACGCGCCAACTACGCCACCAAGATCAACGTCCGATTCAGCCTGACGAGCGGCCAGGTGGACATTCCGGCCATCCAGGTGGCCGATTTTGACAATGACGGGCTGCAGGATCTGGTCGTCCAGACTGGTCGCAACCGGCTGAGCTTCTATCATGGTGTAGCAACCAAGCGTCTGTTCGACGATGATTCGGTCGAAATGGATGTCATTCTGCCGCGCAATGGTGATCTGGTCGTTGCCGACGACCTCGACGACAACGGCCGGACTGACCTTGTCATTCGCTACAACGTGTCGGACGGCAGCGAATCCGCAAATGCAGTACGCCTGCTGCTGGCGGGCGACTAGGTTCCTGTGCCGATTGCGACATCCTCTCCGAGATGCCGCTTGCGCCTGAGCCAGAAATACACGGGCGCGGAAACCAGCGTGAGCACCAGCCCCGACAGGGCCGACATCGGGTTTGTGAACGCGACGAAAATCGCAACCGCTGTCCAGCCCAGCGCGCAGACGACCCCGGTCGCCGGAAAGCCCCACGCGCGAAAAGGTCTCTCGGCGTCAGGTTCCTGACGCCGCAGGCGGAACACGCCGACGACCAGGCTCACATACATCGCCATGAAGAGTATGGCGACGAGATTGAGCAAGAACTCAAACTGGCCTACGAGAATCAGCAGGCAGGTCGTTGCCCACGTAAGTATCGTGGCGCCCGCGGGCGTGCCTCTGTCATTGACTGACGTTGCGCGGCGGCTGCCTAATCCGTCAGCCGACAGGGAATACAGTATTCTCGATGCAATCATGTACTGCAGGTTCTGATGCGCCGACAGAATGAACACCGCGGCAATGATGATCACGGTTCCCGCGCCGATGCCGAACAGCAGGTCCAACGCGCCGGCAAGCGCAATGTCATGCCCGACCAGCGCGGCCAGCGGCACGCTCAGCACCAGCGCCAGATTCAGCAGCACGTAGAGCGCGAATATGATCAGGGCGCCCTGCAAGCTGCCGATGGCGACGGCCCTGCCCCCTGACTTGACTTCTCCGCTGAAGTAGCTCGCCGCATACCAACCGTCATAGGTAAAGACAACCGCTGCCACGACGAGTCCATAGGCGGCAATCCCGGCCGAGCCGACCCGCACAGTAGTCGGTGCATCTACCACACCGCCATTCGAGAGAAATCCATAAAACAGCGCGAGAGCCAGCCCGATCACGATAAGGCCGATTCCTGTTGATGCGATCCCTTGAATACCGGCGCCAAGTCGAACACCTCCGAGCTGCAGGAACGCGAAACAACTCGTGACAATGAGGGAACCAACAGTCTGAAACGGCGTAACCTCCGGGACGAGCAATGAGAAATACTCGAGCAAAACAACGGCCTTCAACGCAATGGTCGCGCAAGACGCGATCCAATCCGTCCAACCAATCAGGAAGCCTGGGTAGGGACCGTAGGCATGCGCCACCATCGCGTATATGCCGCCAGACCGTGGCGTCATTGCAATCAGCTCTGCAACGACAAGCAGACTGAGCATCACAAAAGTGCCGCATCCGATCCAGAGCGCCATGTACGTCGCCGGATCGTTAATCGTCGTCGCGATCTCGCCAGGGGTACGGAGAATACCCAGTCCGATTACAAGGCCAACACAAGCGGCAATGGAGAATCCCTTGCCCAGCAGCCGCTGCAGGGTGTCTGTCGCCATTTAGCCTACTCAGCCCTGGGCTCGCGTATCAGATCGATGGAGCATTGCGTTGCGCGTCAATCTGACGCTGCACTTCGCTGAACAGGCCGTCGCGAAGACCGAGTATCTTGAAGATTTCCACGACCGTAAAGAACGGCGCGGCGAGATTCGCCTGAATCGGGTGTTTGATGAGTACAGGCATGGATTTCTCCACGGCATGGCCGACGAATTGCGCTGCATAACCACCAAAGAATGCGGCGGCCGCGATGGTGCCGGCGGTCGCGATAGGCAGCTCACCGATATAAGCAGCCAGCTGCGCCGCGAGCAGACCGAATATCAGGAATACCACCGCAAACAACGTGTCCAGGGTCAGATAAAATAAAAAGAAGCCGAGCAACGCGAGATGCGCCAGGTTGATCCAGATCCCACCGACATCGAGCCCGACCCAGGTCAGCGGTATGAACACTCCGAGCATGATCGTCGGAATGCCGATCATGTGGACGAAGATGTTGAATGGATGCCGATGTGAAGCGGCATAGCCCGTCAGCATCTCCATCAACTTGCCATTGGTGTCCATCGCTGGACCCGGTAACCAATCGTTCGCAGAGTATAGACAAAATTACATTTGGGTTTCGGTTTTGAAGGTGCGAAAATATGGCGGTCCGGCTACCGGCTGCCTGTGCGATCAGCATAGACTTGGACAGATAGGGGGAATGCATGAATCTACCGTTAATGGCGCTAGTTCTGGTTATTCTTATCGCTGCCTGGATATTTCTCCGCCGCAGGAGGCCCGGGGACTCGAACAAGATCAAGCCTTTGTCGCGCACCAGTAGCGCGGATCCCACCTTTCACGCTGTGTCGATAAAATTCTCGGGCAATGCGTGCAACGCCGCCAAGGAGCTCGATGGGCGACGATTTCTCTCCAGCGCGGCGCCGAGATTACCGCTAGCAGAGTGCGATGTTCTCGAATGCCGCTGCCGCTTTGTACATCACAAGGACCGGCGTGCAGGTAAAGACCGGCGGAGCCCGTTCGGTCCTTCGGGACTTGGTGCCGCCACGGGTAAGTTCGAGGTAGAGCAGCGCAAAGCCCGAGATCGTCGCGCCGAAAACGACGAGGACTTTTTCTAGCGTCCCCGCCAATCCGGCGACATCATCGGCCTTGGCCTAGTAACCGTAAGCCGCTACGGTCTGCTCGTAGTACTGCAGGTCCTGTTCGAACCGTGCGCGATCCGCAACCAGATGCCTTATCTCGGCTTCCAACTCGCCAGTGCGTTCCGACAAGTCCTTGAGTTCTATGAGTAACGCAACGCGCTCTTCCGTCGTCGTTTCTTCGCTGATAAGCAGCAATTCAACGGCAACGATCCGGTCTTCTGCAGCTTCGAGCTCACTCTCTCTTGCATAGATCTGCGAATTCGCGGAGTTCACATTGGCGCGCAAGATGTACAGTTTGCGGCCGGCGTGGTATGCCTCGAGGAATTCAGGCTCCATGTCGGCGGCACAGACGCCGTTGTAGTTGCCGCCGTTGGCACCGAAATTAAAGCCTCTTCCAGGCTGGCAAAATTCCACGAGACCCTGACCTCTGCCACGCTGATACGCCTGAAAATCTGCGGTGATGCCATGTTTTGCGCAGGCTTTGCGATGACTGCCAAATCGCTCCGTCGTGTAACCACGCGAACCGTCTTCATAGCCGACGGCTGACCAATCGCTGGTCGCACATTCATCCGCATTCATCGACGCACAGCCGCCGAGGCCAATAACACAAAGCGCCACCAGAATATTTGTCCATTTGCCATTCATTACGA
>CAMYMP010000189.1 GCA_947259435.1 uncultured Woeseiaceae bacterium | reverse complement strand
GCGTCACGATTCCCTCAGTGCCCCCATACTCATCGACGACAATCGCCATGTGTTGCCGCGCTGCTCGAAACGCCTGCAACAGACTGTTGAGTGGTCTCGTCTCCGGAATGATGAGTGGCTCACGTATCAGCGTGGGCCAGTCGATGACATCGGGATTGTCCAGCAGCGAGAGCAAGAGTTCTTTCGCGTGGACCACGCCGGACAGGTCGTCAAGCCGGCCTGTCGGCGTGAATGGAAAACGGCTGTACCCGGACTGCCGGATTGTGCGCCTGACGTCATCGAGGCTTTGTTCTTTGGTGAGGGCCACCACTTGCTGCCGCGGCACGAGGACGTCGGCCGCCCGTAGCTGGTGCAAACGCGTCGCGCGCACGATGATTCCTGCGGTGCGCGCTCCGACGACGCCCTCCTGTCGACCGATCGCAGTCAGGAGCCGGATTTCCTCGACCGATGTTGCCTGGATTTCTTTTGATCCTCGAATCCCACGCGAGACGCGGCTCGCCAGCGTGACGAGCGGGCCGAGGACCACGGTCAGCCAATGAATAGCATGTGCGACCGGTGTCGCCAGTACATTGGCAAAGGTCACACCAAGGGTCTTCGGAATAATCTCGGTGAACAGCAGTACGGCAATCGTGAAGACTGCAGAGAAAATCCATAGCGACTGCTCGCTGAATACTTCCACATAACTTGCACCGGCCACCGTCGCACCGACCGTATGCGCGATTGTATTGACGATAAGGATTGCGGCGATGGGCACGTCGATCCTTTGCTTGAAGCCTTTCAAGAGACGCCCGGACCGGCGTCCCTCATTGAAAAGAAGCTCGATCTGGGCCGGCCTTATGGACAGCAATACGGCCTCGAAGATCGAGCAGAGGAAAGAGACTACCAGGGCAACTGTAACCGCGGTTACGAAAATATACATGACCCCTCCGGAAGTGAGATTCGCTTCAAGCCTGGTGCAATTTCTTTGTCAGGCAGACACTAGCGTACACAATGGCTCCTTACGGCAAAAGCGGACGCTAGGCGACGAGCGGAAATGGCTGGACCTCGATCTGCATATGATTCGGCAATCGTGCCCCCGCTACCAAAATTAAAAGGGCCGACCCACTTCGAGGGCCGGCCTTTTTGTTTTTGCTGCTGAGTCAAGGTTGGGTTCTGCCTGGGGAGCAAGTTCACTCGCAGCCGCAGCGACGCATGCGCCGCGATCAGCGGCAAGAGCAACTGGATTATTTCATCACCCGGCGTCTGCCGATCCACTTGGGTGCGAAAGACTCGAAGAATGAGACCCGAATAGTTTCCGCACGGGATTGAATCGTGAGATCAGTCCCGGCTCCAGTGTTCGCATCAGCAGCTGATCAAGCCATCCAACGACAAGATCAATCTGCTCTTTTTCTTGCTTCACAGTGTGATGTGCCAGTTCATAAACGCCCAGCCCGAGATTTGCTGCATGCACGAAGTTCTGGGTGTCGCGCAATTCCGCGATTGTTGGCGTTTCGAGGCTTGTCAGGACCTGCTGGAGCCTAGCCAGGCTCTTGGTATTTTTTCGCGTGCGGTTTGCGATAACGGCGACCGGACAGGCCAGTTCGGTGACGAGCAATAGCTCGGCGACAAAATTTGTTGTTACATCGATATCAAACCTCGAGGGCATAACAGGAATGAGAATGCAGTCGGCATCGTAAGTCAGCTGGCGAATTTCTCTTCGATCGAGGGCGGCCGGTGTGTCGATGATGACTGCCCCGGCGTCCTTCGGCGTACGAAAAAGCCAGGTGCGTTTGCCACGCATGGCCAAGTTGTTGTTGGCGATGCCTTTGACCCTAGGTCTGTCTGGCGATCGCCGCTCGAGCCATCGCGCTGAATATCCTCTGGGATCGGTATCGACCAATGTGGGCGGGGGTCCGCGAAGCGCAAAGTAACTTGCGAGGTTTGTTGCCAGCGTGGTCTTACCGCAACCGCCTTTGGGGTTCAGAATAACAATCTTGTTCAGATCGTCTCGATATGGAGCGGTGACCATCTTCCCGGCCGGGCGTACCCGTCTCTGTGGCAATATTTGTGCGTGATAGTCGATGATGCGGACTATCCTCCGCTCCGACGATCATACTCCTCAGGGCAGCCGGTTCACAAACGCAAAGGAATGGCGTCCGGAAGGGCTAGGCGGCGACAACTGGCGCGTCCCGGTTATCGGTCTGCCCGTTGTACGCTATTTCAGGCGAATCCGCTCCCGGACTGGAGGAACAGCACACTCCGAGGCCGGCGCAGCCAGCCGACATAACAGAGCGGCAAAGCCGCGAAGGCAATCAAGCCCTCGCTAACCATCAAAAAGGTCGGACCTCGACGAGCGTCGGCCACAGCGAATGATTTACAAATCAACACAACCTCTGACGCAACTCATACAGACAAAGACGATCCGGCGGGTAATATTGTGCCAGGACATCTTTGCGGAGACCAAAAATGAGAAATATCAGCCTGATAACCATGGTGATTATTTCCGCAGCTCTCGGAGCCTGTAATAACTCGGGTTCCGGCGGCACCAAAATATTTAAGTACTCCGGCGAATTGCAGTGCGAGCCGGACTCAGGAATTCCACGGGACGAAATGATGCTCGAGCTAACCGAGGCCGGTATCGACGTGCTTTGTTCACAAACCGGTAGCGATGGGAATGTCTATCCTACCGTTTGTGGTGTTCCCAGTGGAAAAATCAATATTTACCTTATTCGTTCAGTCAATCTCGAAGACGCGGAAAACCTGGGCTTTGCGTCCGTCATGACCCTGCCCGATTATCGCGACTCAGATTGCGGGTAGTTCATTCGACATCTTGGCGTCAAGAGCGAAGCGGATATCGGAAATGATTTCAGCCAATACAGGTTTGAACGTCCGCTTTTGGCAAAAGCAGACAAGCGCAGCGTAGGGCACCTTGCGTCAGGCAGCTAGCAGCGGGACGTCCAATACGGCCAGGACTTTTTGGGACCTTGCTAGCTTACGAAGCGCGCCCCCGCTACCAGAAAACCGAAAGCCCGGCCGTGTGCCGGGTTGTTTCGTGCTGCGGAGCCTATCGAGTAGCTGAGACAGTGGCTGGTCCATCAACTATCGTCTAACATAATTGGATACCGACAATGAGCCTGCCATGGCGGCGGGCAAAATGGTGCGATGCAATGCCAACCCGCCTGTCGATCGCGATGGCTTTTTCCACTGCCATACATGTGGCACTGTTTCTCGCTGTGGACTGGCTGCTGATCGACGAGGCCGTACCATTTATAGCCACCAACCCTCTGATCGTGAGCATCGAACCGCATTTGGCAGCTGGCGAGGTTGCGCACGACAACCTCGTTGTTCCAGCGGCCAGGAGTGACGCCGCAAATCCTGTGAAAAATCGCCAGGCAAGTCGCGTGTCGGACAAATCGTCGGAGACTCTTGAAGAAACGGAAATGGTGATCGCCGCCAAAATAAGACCGCATGAACTGCAGTCGGTAAGTGAGGTGAACAGTGCTGAGAAAAAGGCTGCAGTTATGCGTGAGAAGGCCGCCCTTGACACCAGGAATTTTCCTTTTGCAAAGATCACGGACGCCCCGGCGCCTGACGTTGTCACAACAATTCACTCTGGCAAGCCGGCATTAATCGTCAAGGCATCAGAAGCTGATATCGAACACCCCGCGCAGGCAGCACTGACGCAGAAACAGGAGAAAATGCTTAATCGCAAGGTCAGGGAGTGGGCCGAAGATCTGCACGAGATGCCGGACGAGGCTTCCGGGCTGACATGGAAATACAAGGGACAGGAGTACCTGGCGAAGTTTACGCAGTTGCCAACTGCAGACGACATGGGAATCCAGCGCGTGATTGTCGAGATCAGCACGGAGGAAGAGGGCAAGCGGCTGTCGTCCAAAGTGCACATGAAGCGGCTGGCTTTTTCCAACTTCGCGCAGTTCGTCAATAGATGGGATCCCAATGTCGAGATTCATAATGACGAGTTGGTCGGACGCTTCCACTCCAATACAGGAATTAACCTGACGCACGACCGAGACGTGAATCCAGTGTTTCACGGCAAGGTAACAACGACCTCCAGGCGCATCAATGTCACGAAGAGCCGCGGACCAAGGAGACATGATCAGATTTTCTTAGGTGGACTAGTGACCG
>CAMYMP010000188.1 GCA_947259435.1 uncultured Woeseiaceae bacterium | reverse complement strand
TGAGAACCGCGAGCCTATCCGCCGGGCGATCGACGCCTTGCGGCCGCTGGGGCAAACGCCGATCGCATTTGCGCTGAACGAGGCGGCCCGCGATTTTGGTTCTCTGCAGAACGATCGTGCGTTGGTCCTGGTCACCGATGGCATCGAGAGTTGCGGCGGCGATCCTGTGCACGCTGCGCAATTGCTGCGCGAGCAGGGCATCATGGTTCACTTGATCGGTTTCGGGCTTGGCAGTGCCGCCGACGAAGACACGGCGAGTCTGCAGGCCGTTGCGAATGCATCGGGCGGCCGCTACGTCACCGCGGGTAGCGCCGAGGAGCTCAAAGACGCATTGGTGCAGACAGTAGCCACAACGTTCAGCGTATTCAAAGGCAGAACAGAAGTCGCGAGCGGATCTCTCGGTTCAGACGAAACCCTGTTTTTGCCCGAGGGCGATTACCGGGTCGAGCTCCACAGCTCGCCACCACAGGAAATGCCGATCAGCCTGGCTCCACGGGATCAGTTGACGCTGACACTGGAAAGGCAAGGGGGCGTCGTGTCCCATCATGAGCGCCGCAGCCGCATTGCGCACACGTCCTGCGAGGATGCCATCGCAGCTGCGGATCGGCTGGAAAAGAGCGACGAACTACAGCGACCGCTGGCGACCATAACGAACTAGATAACGCATAACGCGGCATGACAGGTGTTCGCCTGACATCCAGAACCATCTTTAATGGTTGTTATTAATACGCATGCTGTGGACGCTCGTGGGCACGATCACCTAACAGCTCAGAACGGGCATGGAAGGGCAGCGCGTCGCTATCTGAGATCTCAGGCCGGCCAGCCGAACCCGAAAGCTGCCGATTAACTGTCTTTGATTTCCCCGTAATCGATCTAACTGTCGGATTGATATCACCAGGTTCGACCCAACCGATACCTTATAACTAACTTATTTATAAAAATAAACCCTGACGTTTTCCCGGAGTTCTCCTCATGTGTTGTGCTAATGCAACACTCCAGTGGCGTATTTGAGATTTCGAATTAACGGTGCTTTACTGAACAAAATCTCGTTGTATTTCAACTTCAAATGGGGGAAGTCTAATGAAATCGAACGTTTCCTTGGCTGACGGTTCTTCCGCAGTTCGCACGCGCGTGTTGGCTAGCGCGTTGACCGCAACATTCAGGCTTGCGGTTCTGCCAATTGTAATGCTTGGCATCAGCGGGGTTGGTTTTGCACAAGAGGGTGACGAAGGCCCGGACTTCCAGCGCAGCAGTGACATCTTTGAAGAGATCGTCGTGACCGCCGTGGCGCGAGACGATGCGAGTCAGTTTGATTCGAGCGTTACGGTGACGACGCTCGGCGCCAACGATATTGGCAACTCCGTGCCGCGATCCACGGCCGAGGTCCTGAGAAACATCCCGGGCGTCCGATCCGAGGCATCTGCCGGCGATGGCAACACAAATATTTCAATGCGCGGTATACCGGTTGCTTCAGGTGGCTCGAAGTACGTGCAGTTATTGGAGGACGGTCTCCCGGTGCTGCAATTCGGCGATATCATTGTTGGCACCGCGGATCAATTCCTGCGCATCGACTGGACCACTGCGCGGGTGCAGGCAATTCGCGGCGGCTCCGCGGCGACTCTCGCCAGCAATTCGCCGGGCGGCGTCATCAACATCATCAGCAAAGACGGCAGTGAGGAAGGCGGTCAGATCGGCATCACGACCGGGCTGGACTACGATCACTTCCGGACAAATTTCGAATACGGATCGCCGATCGGCACCGGCGACTGGCGCTTCCACGTCGGCGGCTTCTACCGCACGGGCGAGGGTCCTCGCGAACTGGAATTCAGCCACTCGGACGGTTTCCAGCTGAAAGGCAACGTCACGCGAGACTTCGATAACGGATATATTCGCGCTTACGTCAAGGTGCTGGACGACTCGACACCAACGTATCTGCCTATGCCGGTCCGCGTCACCGGGACCAACTCGAGCCCGAACTGGAGTTCGGTGCCTGGTTTCGATGCGCTCACGGCAACGCCTCACTCCGCCGACCTGCAGCAGATTCTCAGCGTTGGGCGTACCGGCCAGGGGCGGACCAGCAGCATCGCCGATGGCAATCAGGCCGAAGAGATCGCTTTCGGTGCGGAGTTCTCCGTCGAACTCGACAATGACTGGTTTGTAGATGCCAAATTCCGCAACTCGGGCAAGTCGGGCCGGTTCATGGGGCCGTTTACGGCCCAGGTAGGCTCGGTTGCTACGGCAGCAGATGCCAGCGGCCTGTCGGGCAGTCTCGCGGGCGTGGACGAGCTTCGCTATGTCAGCGGATCAAATGCAGGTGTCGCTCTGACGGATGCCGAGATCGCGGGCCTGAACGGAAATGGATTGCTGCAACGCATCCACACCTTCGACAACGATCTGACGAGTCTCGATAACTTCACGAGTGACTTCAGCATCACGAAGTCGCTGGACCAGGTCGATATCACGGTTGGCTACTACAAAGCGACGCAGGACATCGACATCCAGTGGTACTGGCAGGCATTTCTTGCGGACGTTGCCAACAAGACTCGTCTGCTCGATGCGTTTGCCGCCGGCGTACCACTGACTGATGGCGGCCAGATCTCGCACGGCGTTCCCGACTGGGGCTACTGCTGCACGCGCGACACGCGACTCGAGACCGACATCGATGCGTTCTACGCCAACTTCGCCTTCGACGTCGGGGACAATCTCACGATCGATGCCAGCGTGCGCGCCGATTCGGGCGACGCGAGCGGATTCTATCTCTTCGGGACAGAGACGTCAGCGACTGGCGGCTCAGACGTTGATGGCAATGGCGTTATCGATCCGGTTGAGGCCGACGCAACGATTTTCGAACAACGGCAGAAGAATGTCGCCTCCTGGGACTGGAGCGAGACGTCTTACTCGATAGGCGGCAACTACGTTCTAAATGATGACACGGCAATATTCGGGCGCTACAGTGAGGGTTTCCGCGCAAACACCGATCGCCTGTTCGACAATCCCGGCGTATTCCTCGATGGCGACACTGCAGCATCGGGTGCTGTTGCAAACTCTGTTACGCAGGCGGAAGTCGGCGTCAAGTTCAGGCGAGACAACTACGCTGTTGCTGCAACTCTCTTCTACAATGAAACCGACGACGTCAATTCCGAGCCAAAGCCGATAAGCGAGGGTGGCGGTAGTGAAGTTCGCCTGCGCGGCTATGAGGCGACAGGACTGGAAGTTGAGGGCGGCGTAAATTGGGACGTCGGCGATGGCAATCTCGATTTGCGGGGCTACGTGGTCTACACGGACGCCGAAATCAAGAGCTCGAATGTTTCCGAGCTGATCGGCAATACCCCGCGGCGACAGGCTGAATGGGTGTATTCATTCACACCGACGTATTACATTGGCAGCCATTCCTTCGGCCTGAACGTGATCGGGACAACGGACGCACCAGCGCAGGACAGCAACGAACTCGAGATGGCCGGCTATGCGTATTTCAATGCCTTCGCAACGTATGCCGTTACAGACGATCTGCTGGTCTCTGTCAGTGCAAATAATCTCTTCGATGAGTTCGGGATAACGGAGTCCGAAGAAGGGTCGATCACGGAAGGCGCGACAAACTACGTGCGCGCGCGGCCGATCGTTGGGCGTAGCATCAGCCTTAGCGTTAACTTTTCTTTCTAGGATCTTTATCGCGGCTTTCATCGAATATTCACACGATCTTTAGTCTGGCACGTGGTGACCCAAGACTTGGCAAGTGACACGGCCCCGCTATTTGGCGGGGTCGAGTCCGCTGGTACGTAGGCTGTGTGTGTCGTCATCACTACTGGCACAGGCATCTGTGGTGGGATCATCTCGGACGGCTGCCCGGTCGGGGGCATATCCCACCCGGAGATTGGCCACATTCGTCCGACCCGATTTACAGGAGCGTTTTGGATGACTATATCGTCGAGCCGGGACTAGGCAGCCGAGCCGGTGTTCTGGGGGCGCTTGCGATGGCGCACTGACTGACATTGTGACGCCGACCTGGCAAATAGGAACTCACCAATGACCGAAACAGGTTTTGCACTTCATCCAATCGATATTGCTATCGTGATTGGATACGCCGTTTTTATGATCGCCATTGGACTGTATTTCGGGCGTAAACATGATGATGCGCAGGACTACTTCCTGGCCGG
>CAMYMP010000187.1 GCA_947259435.1 uncultured Woeseiaceae bacterium | reverse complement strand
CGGCGGTGGCGAATTCGGCACAAAATTATTTAGCGACTCGTCAAGCGCCGGACTGTTTTTCGACTATGCCACGCCAGACATTACCGCAACGCTCAACGCACTGACGTCGCAGGGCCGGGTACGAACGTTATCAACCCCGAAAGTGCTCGCAGTCGAAGGGGCAGAGTCTGAGGTAATCATTGGCGACCGCCGTGGCTATTCGGTCACGACAACGATTAACCAGGTCACCACGGAGAGTGTCGAGTTTCTCGAGTCCGGTGTGATCTTGCGTGTTACTCCGAGAGTCGATGAAGATGGCAAGATCATGATGGACATCAATCCCGAGGTCAGCACCGGTGTCATCGATCCGCTCACCGGCATACCGTCACAGACAACCACTGAAGTCACGACCAGCATGATTGTGCCGGACGGCAGGACGGTATTCGTGGGCGGCCTCATCAAGCATCGCGTCGACGAAAGCAAACGTGGCATTCCGGTGATCAGCCGTATTCCCCTGCTCGGCCGCTTGTTTTCGAATCGCACGAAAATTCATACCAATACCGAGACCATCGTGCTCATTACTCCGACCGTCGTTACGACCACTGCGCCTCCCATCGACGAACGGTCCATCGACAAGATCGAGAAACTCGAACGGGATCAGATTGAGGATAGTGAACGCCTCGACGAAGAGATGGAGAAGTTTTTCAGCGATAAAAATATCGCGTCGGTCTTACAGGAGCAGCACCATGAAGTAGTGGCTGACGCTTCCGGCCAGAACGAACAGATGCCAGACACCGTGGCACCAGGGATACCAGCTGTCGAGGACGAAGAAGATAATGCCGGAGGTATAGAACACACCGCCGACGAATAACCAGACGAGGCTCGCTGGCGGCATCAGGATAGTCAATGAGTCCATCGCCATGACGCCAAACCAGCCCATAGCCAGATACAGCACGACCGAGCCGATTCTGGGCCCCGTCCGCCTTACGGCGTCCAGCACCATGCCAAAAATCGCCATTGCCCAGACGCCTCCGAGCAGCCACCAGCCACCGGCACTTCTTAGCGCAACAACCGCAATAGGCGTATATGTCCCTGCGATCAGCAGGTATATGGCCTGATGATCAATGACGCGAAAGATCATCTTCGCCTTGCCGGGGAAGCTGTGATACAGCGTCGATGAGAAGTACAGAATAAAGAGAGTGGCCGCGTAGACCGAAAAGCTGACGATTCTGTCAACCTCGCCTTCCATGGCCGCCATCGTGACGAGCACCGCACCCCCGACGAGCGCCAGGGAAGCGCCTACAAGGTGACTGATGCTGTTGAATCGTTCGCCGTAATACACTGGTGAAATTATACCTTAAAGCGCAGCTTCTTTGGCGCGCACGCGCGCGTCGCGGCGCCGCTCGCCCTCACTCAACAATTTCTTGCGTAAGCGAATATTCAGCGGCGTGATTTCGACGAGTTCGTCGTCATCGATGAATTCGAGCGCCTGCTCGAGCGAGTAATTCAGCGGCGGCGTCAGCTGAATGTTCTCGTCCGTGCCGGCAGCGCGGATGTTGGTCAGCTGTTTCCCCTTCGTCGGGTTCACAGGCAGGTCATTGCCGCGTTTGTGGATGCCGACGATCATCCCTTCGTAGACCTGGACCCCATGACTGATGAACAGAGAACCGCGCTCCTGCAAGTTGAAGAGTGAGTACCCGAGGGCCTTGCCGGCCACGTTCGAAACAAGGACCCCGTTATTGCGCTGCCCGATTTCTGCATTGACCCTCGGCGCGTACGTGTCAAACACGGAGTAGAGCAAGCCGGTTCCGGCGGTAACGGTCAGATACTGCGTGCGAAAGCCGATCAGGCCACGTGCAGGGATTCGGTATTCGAGTCGCATCCTGCCCCGGCCGTCCGGCGACATATTCAGCATCTCGCCTTTGCGATCCGCGAGCCGCGTCATGACGGCGCCCTGATACTCTTCGGCAAAGTCCACCGTAACGAGTTCCCAGGGCTCGTGAACGGCCCCGTCGACGTTGCGCTCAATGACGGTTGGCCGTGAGACGGCCAGTTCGAAACCTTCGCGGCGCATGGTCTCTATCAGCACCGACAGGTGTAGCTCGCCGCGTCCGGAGACACGGAATTTGTCGGGGTCGCCGGTCTGCTCAACGCGCAGAGCTACGTTGTGTTTGAGTTCCTGCTCCAGCCTCTCCTGAATCTGGCGGCTCGTCAGGTATTTGCCGTCCTGGCCTGCAAACGGCGACTTGTTGACCTGGAACGTCATGCTGATCGTCGGCTCGTCCACCTGCAGAGGCGGGAGCGCGTCAGGCTCATCGCGCGGACAAACCGTATCGGAGATCTGCAGATCCTCGATGCCGCTGAAAACGACGATGTCGCCGGCCCCGGCCTCCTCGACCGGGACACGCTCCAAGCCGCTGAATCCATACAGATGCATGAGCCTGGCGTTCTTTGCCGTGCCGTCAGCTCGCGCAATCGTTATGCGCGTATTTGCTTTGGCCACGCCGCGACTGATACGACCAATGCCGAGTACGCCGACGTAGGAGTTGTAGTCCAGGCTCGACACCTGCAGCTGCAGTGGCCCATCGACCTGCACGTCGGGAGCCGGAACGTGCTCGATAATGGCATCCAGCAAAGGCAGCGCATCGCCACTTCTGACTTCCGGCCCCAGGCCGGCATAACCCTGCAGGGCCGAGGCATAAACCACCGGAAAGTCCAGCTGCGTATCGCTGGCCCCGAGCCGGTCGAAAAGCTCGAAGGTCTGGTCGAGTACCCAGCCGGGCCTGGCGCCATCGCGATCGATCTTGTTAATCACGACGAGCGGCGTGAATCCGTGTGCAAAGGCCTTTTGTGTGACGAAACGCGTCTGCGGCATCGGTCCTTCGACGGCATCGACGAGTAACAGCACGCCATCCACCATCGACAACACTCGTTCGACCTCACCGCCAAAATCGGCATGTCCGGGCGTATCGACGATATTGATGCGCCAGCCCTTCCAACTGATTGCGGTGTTTTTCGAGAGTATCGTAATGCCGCGCTCGCGCTCGAGGTCGCTCGAGTCCATGACGCGCTCGGGCGCATCCGCACGCGCGTCGAGCGTGCCGGATTGCTGCAGCAGGCGATCGACGAGCGTGGTCTTGCCGTGATCGACATGCGCGATGATCGCGATGTTGCGAATTTTCTCAGTAGGAAACATGAATGGTGCGCCGCAAAAGGTGGCGCATTATATCGGCATTATCTGCCTTTCGTGCGTGTTTCGTGTCACAGCTGCCGGGCCCTACTCGCTGCCCTTCTCGCGTCGCTTGCCGGCCTGGATTGACTTGTAAAGCTTGGCAGTCGAGCGATCGCGGGCCCGGCGCTCGGCCAGGCTCTGAGTATTTCGGAGATCTTCCGACAGCAACTTTCGGTAACGCCTGAGCCGGTCCGCATCGAGATCGCCCGACTCGATCGCAGCCAGCACGGCACAGTCGGGCTCAGCAGTGTGGGTGCAGTCGGCGAAGCGGCACCGCTCAGCGAGTTTCGCAACGTCGCTAAAAACATCCTCGAGCGCGTCTGCGACGTCGACAAGCTGCAGCTCGCGCATGCCGGGCGTGTCGATCAGCCAGCCGCCATCCGGCAACTGATGCATCGAACGGCGCGTGGTCGTATGCCGCCCGCGCTGATCGTCTTCGCGCACGGCGCGCGTTTCTTCGTGCGATCCAGATAAGCTATTGATTATAGTAGATTTTCCGACACCCGAAGAGCCGACGACGGCCACGGTATTTCCAGCCTCACACCAGGGCCGGAGCACTGTAACCTGATGACTATCTCGCGCGTCCAGTGCTTCGACCAACAGACCAGGCGACAAGCGCGAGGCATCGGCAACAAATTGCGCGACCGAATCGGCCAGATCAGCTTTGGTGATGACGATGACCGGATACGCGCCGGCGTCGTGCGCAAGCGCCAGGTAACGCTCCAGGCGCGCGATATTGAAATCGCGGTTGGCCGAGGTGACGATGAACAAGGTGTCGACGTTTGCGGCGATCAGCTGGATGTCACCAGAAGTTCCCGCTGCGCGGCGTTGAAACAGTCCGAAACGCTCCAGGCGCTTTTTAACTACCGGGCCATGTTCGTCGATCAGAACCCAGTCACCCACCGTTATACCAAGGTCGGCACTCGCAGGCGTAAGATCGACAAAACGATCTCCGC
>CAMYMP010000186.1 GCA_947259435.1 uncultured Woeseiaceae bacterium | reverse complement strand
CAAACAAGTTTCTTTTTGTCATTGCGCCGCTTCTGACGCTGATTCCCGCGCTGGCCGCCTGGGCCGTCATACCGTTCAATGACTGGTACGTGATTGCGGATATCAACGCTGGTTTGCTGTATGTGCTGGCGCTGACGTCGGTCGGCGTTTATGGCGTCATACTCGCGGGCTGGGCGACCAACTCGAAGTACGCTTTTCTCGGCGCCATGCGGTCTGCCGCACAGATCGTGGCGTATGAGATTGCGATGGGATTCGCGCTGGTCGGTATTCTGATGGCAGCCGGAAGTCTGAATCTCGGCGATATCGTTCGTGCTCAGGCCGGAGGCTTCAGCAACTGGTTCGTGTTGCCGCTGTTGCCGCTGTTCCTTGTTTACTGGATTTCGGGCGTCGCCGAAACTAACCGTGCTCCGTTCGACGTGGCAGAGGGCGAGTCCGAGATCGTCGCCGGTTTCCACGTCGAGTATTCCGGCGTCGCATTCGCGATTTTCTTCCTGGCGGAATACGCCAACATGGTGCTGATTTCGACGCTGACTGCAATATTCTTTCTGGGTGGCTGGGCATCGCCGTTTGAGGGTCTCGGATTTCTCAAGCCGCTTGCCGAAATCCCGGTCATCGGATTGCTGGTAGTCGGCGGCTTTCATTGGTTGTTCATCAAGATGGCGTTTTTCATGTACACGTTTTTCTGGTTTCGGGCGACTTTCCCGCGCTATCGCTACGACCAGATCATGCGTCTCGGATGGAAGGTATTCATCCCGGTCACTATTGTCTGGATAACGGTCGAGGGTGTGATGGCGTGGTTTGAGGTCGGTCCCTGGTCCGGGCTGACGGGCTAGAGGCAGGCATCCGGATATGAATCGAGTAATCAGCTACATCAAGACCTTTGCCCTCTGGGAATTGCTCAAGGGGCTGTCGATTACGCAGAAAAACTTTTTCCGCAAGAGTGTGACGCTCGAATATCCCGATGAAAAAACGCCGCAGTCACCACGTTTTCGTGGTCTGCATGCGCTGCGTCGCTATCCCAATGGTGAAGAGCGCTGTATTGCTTGCAAACTCTGTGAGGCGGTCTGTCCGGCGCTTGCGATCACGATCGAGTCGGATGTTGGCGAAGATGGCACGCGACGGACGACGCGTTATGACATCGATCTCTTCAAATGCATCTATTGCGGTTTTTGCGAAGAGGCTTGCCCCGTTGATGCGATCGTCGAAACCCGTTTGCACGAATACCACATGGAAGCGCCGGGGGAAAATATCATGACCAAGGACAAGCTACTTGCAGTTGGCGACAAATACGACGCGATGATCTCCGCTGACAAGGCGGCGGACGCAAAGTACCGATAGGGCAAACAATGCTATTTCACGCGGTTTTATTCTATCTCTTCTCATTTGTACTGATCGGTGCAGCGTGCGGCGTCATCTTTTCCAAGAACCCGGTGCACTCGATCATGTTTCTCGTTCTGGCCTTCTTTCAGAGTGCCATGCTCTGGTTACTCGTCGAAGCAGAGTTCCTTGCCATCGTCCTCGTACTTGTTTACGTGGGCGCGGTCATGGTGCTGTTTCTTTTCGTCGTCATGATGCTCGACATCAACGTCGAGGCGGTCCAGCGGGGGATGACACGGTTCGCGCCTGTTGCGATTGGCGTCGCATTGCTCATGGCATTCGAGCTCGTGCAGTTGATCTGGCTGCGGAGCCGTGCCGGTGCTGCTCCGGGCGGTTTCGAGGCGTATCCGGAGGGTTACAACAATACCAAAGCGCTCGGGTCGGTGCTTTATACGGAACACGTATACGCATTCGAAATTGCCGCGGTTGTCCTGCTGCTGGCAATTGTCGCGGCAATTACGTTGACGATGCGCAAACGGCCAGGTCTCAAGGTGCAGAATATTGCGGCGCAGGTGGCCGTGCGTGCAAAAGAGCGCCTCCGGGTGGTCAAAATGGATGCGGAGAAGAAACGGTGATCGGGCTGCAGCACTACCTGACGCTCTCGGCCATGCTGTTCGTGCTGAGTATTGCCGGCATCGTTATCAATCGTCGTAACCTGATTTTGTTGCTGATGTGCATTGAGCTCATGCTGTTGGCGGTCAACTTCAACTTCATCGCGTTTTCCAGGTATCTGGGTGACGACACCGGACAGGTATTCGTCTTTTTCATTCTGACTGTGGCAGCGGCCGAGGCCGCAATCGGCCTTGCGATACTCGTCGTGTTGTTCCGCAACCGGCGCTCTATCAACGTGCAAGAGCTGAATACGATGAAGGGATAGCGACGCATGTATAGCTACTACCTGATTATCGTACTCGCACCGTTGGCGGCGGCATTCGTCTCGGGCCTGTTTGGCAAGCAGATCGGCCGCGCCGCGTCACACTGGATCACGATCCTTGCCGTCGGCCTGTCGTGCGCCTTGTCATGCCTGGTCCTCAAAAATATGTTCTGGGACGGTGCCGAAGCTGAGAACATTAGCGTTTATATCTGGGCGGTAACCGACGGGCTGAAGATGGAAGTTGGCTTCCTCGTCGATCGGCTCACGGCGCTGATGATGGCCGTCGTGACGTTCATCTCGCTGATGGTGCATGTCTACACGATCGGCTACATGCAGGACGATCCGGGTTATCAGCGCTTCTTCAGCTACATCTCGTTGTTCACGTTCTCGATGCTGATGCTCGTGATGTCGAACAACTTCCTGCAGCTGTTCTTCGGCTGGGAGGCGGTCGGGTTGTTGTCGTACCTGTTGATCGGCTTCTGGTTCAAGCGCGAGACAGCCATCGTCGCTAATCTCAAAGCGTTCCTCGTCAATCGTGTCGGCGACTTCGGCTTTATTCTCGGTATCGCGGGTGTCGTGATGTTCACCGGGTCGCTCGATTATGCGGAAGTGTTCGCAAGCGCGGATAGCGTGGCGGCGCAGAATATCGAGGTGTTCTCAGGGACGTCATGGAATGCGATGACGGTCATATGTGTGCTGTTGTTCATGGGTGCCATGGGCAAGAGCGCCCAGGCGCCGCTGCATGTCTGGCTACCCGATTCCATGGCCGGTCCGACCCCGATCTCCGCTTTGATTCACGCTGCGACGATGGTAACTGCCGGAATTTTCATGGTTGCGCGCATGTCGCCGCTGTATGAGTTGTCGACGACCGCACTGGCCGTCGTCATCGTCATCGGCGCCATTACGGCGTTCTTCACGGGACTCCTCGGCATCGTGCAGAACGACATCAAGCGCGTCGTCGCCTACTCGACGTTGTCACAACTCGGGTACATGACCGTTGCCCTCGGTGCATCGGCCTACAGTGCCGCGATTTTCCATCTGATGACGCATGCGTTTTTCAAGGCACTGCTATTTCTTGCGGCCGGCTCGGTCATTATTGCGCTGCATCACGAACAGGACATCCGCAAGATGGGTGGCCTGCGCAAGTACATGCCGATCACCTACTGGACGGCCCTGATCGGCTCGCTGGCACTGATCGGTTTCCCTGGCAGCAGCGGCTTTTTCTCCAAGGACCTGTTGATCGAGGCGGTCAGGGAATCGCACTGGCATGGGCAGGGCGCCGTCTACTGGATCGCTTATCTGAGTGTGCTGCTGGGTGTATTTGTAACCGCTCTGTACTCGTTCCGCATGTTCTTCCTCGTGTTTCATGGTGAAGAGCGCATGGACGCGGAGACGATGTCGCATGTCCATGAGTCGCCGTGGGTCGTAACCGTGCCCCTCGTGCTGCTGGCGATACCCTCAGCGATCATCGGCTGGTTCACGGTCAAGGACATACTATTCGACGATTATTTCGGCGACGCGATATTCGTCAGCTCGGCGCATGACGTCCTTGCGCACATCGGCGAGAGCTTTCACGGCAGTCTTGCATTGTTCCTGCATGCCGTGCAGACGCCGGTGTTCTGGCTGGCTGCAGCTGGCGCCTTCACAGCCTGGTTCCTGTATCTGAAACGCCCGGACATTCCCGCAACGATCAAGGAGAAGTTCTCAGGGCTCTACAACCTGCTCGATCGCAAGTACTACATGGATGATTTGTACATAAAGGGATTCGCGGCGGGTGGCCGCTCGATTGGCACCGCGCTCTGGCAGAAAGGGGATCAGCTCGTCAGAAAGGGGATCAGCTGGTCATCGACGGCATCATTGTCAACGGCACGGCGAACTCAATTGGCAAGCTCGCGGGGGTTATGCGACAGATTCAGACCGGCTATCTCTACACATATGCGTTTGCAATGATCATTGGTTTGACGATGTTGCTCAGCTGGCTCATCTGGTTCAAGTAGGTCAGGCGCGATCATGGATTTTTCGCAATATCTCCTGAGCCTCCTCATCTGGCTGCCGATCGTCGGCGGCATTTTGCTGCTTGTCATCGGTGATGACAGGGATGTGAATTCCTCACGCTCTATTACGATGCGAATTGTGGCCTTGAGCATGTCGCTGCTGACATTTTTGATCAGCGTGGCCCTTTACAAGTGGTTTGACAATTCGACGGCGGCCATGCAGTTCGTCGAGCGGAGTAGTTGGATTCCTGCGATCGACGTCTGGTACTACCTCGGCGTTGACGGATTCTCGGCGCCGCTGATCCTGCTGACAACGTTCATAACGCCGTTGGTCGTTTTAGCCGGCTGGGACACCATCAAGATACGCCCGGCCCAGTACTTTGCGGCGTTCCTGATTCTCGAAGGTCTAATGATCGGCGTATTTTCGGCGCTCGACGGCATACTGTTCTATGTATTCTGGGAGGCGATGCTCGTGCCGATGTTCCTGATCATCGGCGTCTGGGGTGGCGAGCGGCGCGTGTATGCGACGCTCAAGTTCTTCCTGTACACGTTCCTTGGTTCCGTGCTGATGCTGGTGTCGTTCATCTATCTGTACGGTCAGGTGGGAAGTTTCGATCTGTTCAAGTTTATGAACGCGCCCCTCGGCATGACCGCGCAGAAGCTGATATTCGTCGCATTTCTGCTTGCGTTTGCGGTCAAGGTGCCGATGTGGCCGGTTCATACCTGGTTGCCGGATGCGCATGTCGAGGCACCAACGGGTGGTTCGGTAATTCTGGCGGCCATCATGTTGAAGATGGGCGGGTACGGTTTCGTGCGTTTGTCATTGCCAATCGTGCCGGACGGCAGCGCCTACTTTGCCGGTTTGATGATCGCCTTATCGCTCATTGCCGTGGTTTACATCAGCTTCGTCGCGTTGATGCAAAAGGACATGAAAAAGCTTATCGCCTATTCATCGATTGCGCATATGGGCTTCGTTACATTGGGATTTTTCCTGCTCTGGTCGATCAGCTCCGGAACAGGAGCGGGGCTCGGCATGATGGGCGGTATGGTGCAGATGGTGTCCCATGGGTTGATTTCGGGCGCAATGTTCCTGTGCGTCGGCGTGCTCTATGACCGCATGCACAGCCGGCAGATTGCGGA
>CAMYMP010000185.1 GCA_947259435.1 uncultured Woeseiaceae bacterium | reverse complement strand
ACTTGCTCGCCGCCAGGGACCTCGATGAAATCGGGGCCCTGCTGGGTCGCTGCAACGATAAAGATCACCGACGCTTCCTCGAAGCGGAACTGCGCTGTTTTCACGGCTGGCCGGGCGATGAGACCTGGCAGGACCTGCTGCGCCAAAGCGCGACAGCAGGCCATGGCGAGGCAAAGCTTGTCGTCTCGGTTTACCACGCATGGGCACGGAGCTCGGGCAACTTGCCGCTCGATAATGCACGCGACGATTGCTCCGTCGAGGGCTGGTGGAAATGGAGCGGTCCGGAATGGGCCCCGGTCATCTCGGGGCAAGGTCTGCTTGTCGAGCGCAGCACCGAATTCGCGCCGCGCGCCGTGGTCGCTTACCTGCGCTCCCTGCTGGGTCCGCAATTACGGCCATCGGCCGTGATCGATCCGGATAGCGGAAGAGCCATTGCGCACCCAATTCGTATCAATCAGAGCGCACAGTGGCTACCGGAACACCTCGGCTGGACAGGCAAGCTGTTCGAGAGCCGGCTCGCCGCTGCCGCCGGTTTTGAGCTTATCCATGGCGAGGTGCCGAGCTTGCTTCATTACGGGCCCGGGCAACGTTACAAAGCGCACCTCGACTGCATCAGCAGCAAACAAGCCGAATCGGCCGAGGGGCTGGCCCAGGGTGGCCAGCGTACGCTGACGGTACTGCTGGCAATGGGCGATGATCACTACACCGGCGGCGAGACTTACTTCCCGCACCTGAACGCAGGAGCGAAGGCGGCGACCGGCGAACTGCTGCGTTTTAACAACACCGATGCAAATGGCCAGCCTCTTCGCAGCTCATTGCACGAGGGGCAGCCCGTGACGGCCGGTGAAAAGTGGCTGCTCAGCAAGTGGGTTCGTGAGCACGAAACTCCGTATGGCCGCGAGATTGGCGTAATAACAAACGACAGCGGCTGATTCACTGCATGCTTTCAGCTATTGCCGAGCAGCTCGTTGCGCCGCGCGATCAGCCGGTTCCAGTTCTCGAGTGAGAACAGTTGCGCGAATATCGCCGCCAAAGAGCCATCCTGGTGCAGCTCCTGCAGCGTGTTTTTGTCGAGGTCGTTCAATTTGTTCGGATCGATCGACACATAGTCCGAAATCTTTACTTCGGAGCCGTCCGGCATTGTCTGACTGACTCGCTGCCCGTTCAGCAGCCCGAGTTCCTTTACTTTTTGGCAAAACTCGAGCGTACGTTGCTGCTCCGCATTGAATTGCCCGCAGAAGTCGACGCGGGATCTTGTGGCTTCGGAAAGATCGTCGCCGTCAAAAAAAGGGATGTCCGGCGTTTTTGTTAACGTTGTCGACGACTCATCAATAATCACCGCAAACTCATTGTCTCCATGCCGCGCGAGTGCAAATGGATGGCAGCGAACGTACGATGGTATGTAGCTCCGCTTGTCCCATTCCCCGCTATCGGTCACGAAGAGATTCTTTTCATCAATGATGCCGACAACCGCAATCAGAACAGGATTCTCGAAATCGGAGAAGATAACCGGATAGTGTTTCTGCGCCGTCTGAACTTCGCTGGCGCATAGCGGCAGGCCTTTTACCGACTTTACGAAGTCGAAAGGCCGGTCGGATCTCGACAGGCCCATCCCGCCGTGAACTTCCTTGGTGAGCAGCGCCGGCTTATCATACAAGAGCATGCTGCCCTCGAACTGCCGCGGAGATGCCGCCGTATTTGATTCAGTCATTATTTTTGTCTACCTGCTAAAACGGGGCGGCATTATAGCCATCCGAACTGAGGACAGCAAAGCACCGCGGCCACCAATGAGACAATCCCTGTGCACGACAAAACGCTGACGCAAAACCGACTGTGTACCGCCGCTCTGGATGCGGAGCGCTCGGGTATGCTGGAAAAGGCCGCAACCCTGTACCGCCAGGCAATTGACTGTGACCGGAGCAACGCGACGCCCTATCTCTTCTTCGGCTATGCCCTGAAACTGCTCGGCAATGACGACCCGGCCGCACAGGTCTGGTCGCTGGGCGCTGATCTCGACACACGGGTCGTCAACGTATGGCAAACACAAGGCGCGGACGACGACGTCAGACTACGCTCGAAATCAGCCAACGATGCGATCCGCAGGCACTTCACGGACCTGCATCGACAAACCATGGCCGATTTTCAGGATGCACATCCTGGTGCCGCTATCGGCAGGATAGCCGCCGCCATCTGGTGCCAGACGCACGACGCCGCATTCGAGTATCAGCATCCCGACCAACAGCCGCACCTGTTCTATGTGCCGGACCTTCCGCCGATACCGGTCTACACTGCCGCTCTTGCACCATGGTTCGACGTACTCGAGTCGGTCTGGCGGCGAATCAGAGACGAGTATCGGGCGGCGCGCGAATCCGCCGTTGCGGAACAGGCCCCGTATCTCGACGCGAGTGCCGCAAACCTCGGAAAAGACTGGCAACCACTGGCCGACTCTTTGAACTGGGGTTCGCTACATCTTTACAAGAAGGGCGAACCCAATCCCCGGCTCATCGAGTTGTTTCCCGATACGCTCAGAGCACTCAGCGAAGTTCCGTTGGTGCGAACCCCAAAAGGGCCGAGCGAGGTTCTTTTTTCCGTATTACAGGGCAAGCAACGCATACCTCCCCACTTCGGCGTCGCGAACACCGACATGACTGTGCACCTGCCCATCATAGTCCCCGACGATTCAGCGATTCGGGTAGTGGACGAGGTGTATGCGTGGCAACGCGGCAAGGTCTTTGCTTTTGACGACGCATTTCGACACGAAAGCTGGAACGACAGTGAGCTGCCCCGCGTCAACCTGCTGTTCGAAGCCTGGCACCCGGACCTGACCGTAGACGAGCAGAATGCTGTCACGGCGACATTTTCAGCCCGCGCTCGATGGAATCAACTACGCAGCCTCGAGCACTGACATTCTTTCCCCAACCTTGTAATTGACTATTTTATGACTACTATTGAGCGTCTTACGCGCATGCGAGACGAACAGTTGGACTTGATCGAAAATGGCTATTGAAAACTACGAATTACAACCACTATTTGCCGAACCCATTTTCAGGGCAGACATCGGCCACGCGATAAGCGACGAGCAGATCGAGTACATAAAAGGCCTGAAAATGGTGCAGAACAGAGGCAATTTGATCTCTGAAAATCTCTATATCTTTGAAGAGCCGGAGCTGAAGAGCATCAAAGATGCGGTTCAGGATGCACTGGATATTTATGCATTGGAAGTAATGGGCATCAAACAAAAGCTCTACGTCACGCAATCATGGTCTCTTGTCAACCATACGAATGTTGGAATGCATGGGCACTCTCATTCCAACTCGGTAATTTCCGGGTCTTTGTATTACTGCGACCTGCCGACTCCGGTGGCGGATATGATTTTTGATAAACGCAGAACCTATCAACAGTTGGAAATGATTCCTGAAAGAAACAAACAGAACATCTACAACACGCCAATCAATGTCGTTACGCCCAAAAAGAATGAAGTCGTTTTGTTTTCTTCCGGTCTGCAGCATATGGTCGAGACCAACACTGCTCCAGAGCCAAGGCACTCGATCGCATTCAATACCTTTATTAAAGGCAAGCTGGGCAATTACAGAGACGTTTCAGAACTGACTTTGTAAATACCTGGAGTCAGAGCTCTCTCAGCGCCTGCGCGACGGGCAAACGCGCAGCACGGATCGCGGGCAATAGTCCGCCAATCAGGCCGATGATCAGCGCCGTGACAATGCCTTGCGCGAGCAAATCACCGGTTACGGCAAAATCGAAAACGACCTGGCTGAAGCTCGCGTTGCTCAGTGTCGATACCTGGAAGCCGTTGAAAGCGAGAAAAGCAATCGCGCCGCCGAGAAGGCCACCGATCAGCGCCAGCAGCGTCGACTCGATCATCGTCGAAACAAGGACCGATATCGGTCCGAAACCCAGGGCGCGCAGGGTCGCGATCTCCTTGCCGCGCGCCGACACCGATGAGTACATCGAATTCAGCGCACCGAAGACAGCGCCGATCGCCATCAGGAATGTAATCGGATAGCCGAGCACGCGGATAAATGTGCTCGTGCCCTCCGCCTGGGCCGAGTAAAACTGCCGTTCCGAATAGACGTCGACATCGAGGCGTGGATCGCGCTTGAGCGCTTCTTCCAGCCCGGCCAGGCTGTCCTTGTCATCGAGTCGGACACGCACGGTCTGGAAGCTGTTGCCGCGCCGGTACGCGCCCTGCAGCACGCG
>CAMYMP010000184.1 GCA_947259435.1 uncultured Woeseiaceae bacterium | reverse complement strand
AAAACGACCTGGCGCGTGCCGAAGACCGCTGCCGCGCGGGAAAGCCTACCTGCGGCGCCCTCGCGCTGCACGAACTCGAGAACGACGAGTGCGTCACCGACCACCAGGCCGGATGCCAGTACGAGTGCCAGAAGCGTCAATATGTTGATTGAAAACCCCAACACCCAGATCGCGGCGATCGTACCTATCAGTGCAACCGGAATAGCCATCACGGGAACCAGCGTCGCGCGGAAGCTGCCCATGAAAAGCCAGATCGTCGCGATGACGATACTAATCGATAGCGCGAGCGTGATAAGAACCTGGGTCACTGCGCTACTGATGAAGATCGCCTGATCGTCAGTTACGACCACTTCCAGATCGGTGAATCGAGCGTTGATACGCTCAACGGCCGCATTGACTCCTTTCGAGATTTCTATGGTATTGGAACGCGCCTGGCGGACGATGCCGAGACCCAGCACGGGCCGGCCGTCGAGGCGAGTCATCGATTCGGTATCTTCCGGCCCGAAAAATACATTGGCGACGTCACCAATACGCACCGAGCCACGAATGACGATATCGGCGATCTCGGATGCGTCGACCACGGTCGCATCGGCGCGGACAATCAGCTCCTGGTCGAGTGAACGAAAGCTGCCGGCGGGCACATCAAAGGGTGCCTGCATGAGAGCCGACGCCACCTCGTTGATAGAAAGGCCATAGCTCGTAAGCCGGAGAGGGTCGACGGCGACGCGCAGCATGCGCTGCCGCGCGCCGGAGATCTGCACATCGGCAACGCCATCAATCGAGATGAACATTGGCACAAGTTCTTGTTCGACGACGTGCGTCAGCGTTTCCATGGACAGCGAGTCGCTTGTTACCGCGAGACTAACGATGGACTGAGCATCATCGTCCGCCTTGACCACGACGACCTGTTCCAGGCGTTCTGGCAGGCGTCGCGAAACCCGGCTTACAGCTTCCCGCACATCAGCGGCTGCCGTGTCGAGGTCGACGCCGGGACGGAATTCTATGTATATGCGACCGCTGTTTTCTTCAGAGGCAGAGCGGAGATTCTGGATACCGGAAACGCGCGCGACAGCACCCTCGAGCAGGCTGACAACTTCGGTATCCATTGTCTCGGGCGAGGCGCCCGGGAATACGGCGCGCACCGTAACCACCGGTCGATCGACGTCGGGCAATTCGCGAATCTCTACAGCCAACAAAGCGGCAATACCCGCGATAACGATCAGAAGATTTGCGACCAGAACCAGCACCGGCCGGCGGACGCTCATGCTCGGCAAGTCATTGCGCTCGGAGATGTTCATGACTTCGGACTAGTCGAGAACGACGAGCGGGCTGCTCGTAACGTTGGCCGTGCCGGAAACAGGTTCAATGTCGGGCTCGCCAGCCAGGCGCTGCACGTCGTAGCTAACGGCTATTCCCTCACGCATGCGCTGCGTGCCCTCGACAACAATGACGTTGCCTTCGGCGAGAGGGCCATTAATCAGCACCCGGCCTTCGCGCCGCTGCACGATCTGCACGGGAACCTTGACTGCCGCGCCGTTCACAACGGTCCAGACAAAGGCACCGTCTGCGCCCCACTGCACGCCGGTCTCACTGACGACGCCGTAGAGCTCACCCTGGACGTCAATCCTGACGCGAAAGCTCATGCCGGGACGCAGCGCGTCATTGTCATTCCTGACACGGGCGCGAGCGACAAAGGTGCGGTTTTGTGGATCAATGCGGCTGCCAATGTCGACAATCTCGCCGGCAACCACCGGCACCTTGCCATTCCAGGTTTCAAGCTGCACCCGGTTGCCGACGGCCAGTTCACCGATGAATGCCTCGGGTAAGTCGAAGCTGACGAACAGTGAACTGCGGTCGTCGAGCGTCGTGATGAGCGTATTCGTGTTGACGCGATCGCCGGGGTCCACGTCGGTGCTGCCGACATAGCCGTCGAACACGGCTTCTATGGTGCGGTCGGCCAGGGCTATCCGGGCCCGATCGAGTTCAACGCGCGCCGTTTCTGCTGCAATACGGGCGGCGTCGAGTGCCGTAGGCAGCACGGCGCCGCTGTCGGCGGAACGCTTGTATCGGTCGTAGAGTCGTTCGGTGTCTTCGAGGTTCAGCTCGGCAACTCGCACTGCGAGCTTCTCCTGCCGGCTGTCGAGTTCAACCAGTACATCGCCCGCTTTCACGGCCTGCCCCGGTTCGAAGTTGACGGAAACTACTTCGCCGGAGGTGGGTGCGTACAGTTCGGCGGAAAGTCTTGCGCGCGACGTGCCAACTGCTTCGACACGCGTGCGCTCGCGCTCGAATTGCAGCACTTCGGCAATGACGCGAACCTCGTTGCCAGCCCGTGCCTGCGCTGACGGCGCCGATTTCGGCGCTTCGGAGCAGGCAGCCGCAAGCAGCAGGCTTACGGACGCAACGGTAACAAGGGCGGTCTTATTCATCACCTGATTATACTGCGGAAAAATGCAGGAGATCGCCGAAAGGAGCCTGAGTCAGCGCATTTGAGACAACTTGTTACAGAAGCCTGTTGCTATGTCGCACGCATTCCTTGGATATCAGGGCCAGATATCGCGTTGCAGGACTACGGTTGCAATCTTCTTGATCGCCGATACGAGCGCCGCATCGCGCAAGTTCGGCCCGGAGTGAGTGCCATTAAATCCACTCTTGTACTTTTCGTCGAGAGCGGTCCAACGATCGACCGTCTCGTCAACGGCTCGAATCATCCGCTTTTTAAGGAGTTTTTCGACCTTTTCGAGATCCCACTGCTGATTTTCGAGGTTCTGCACCCACTCGAAGTAGCTGACGACGACGCCGCCGCTGTTGGCGACAATGTCCGGCAATACGAGGATGTTCTTCGCTCGCAGGATTTCGTCCGCCGCCATCGTCAACGGACCATTGGCAGCCTCGACAATGAGCCGGGCATTGACGTTATCCGCATTGTCCGCCCGAATCTGGCATTCGAGCGCAGCCGGAATGAGAATGTCGCAATCATAGGCAAGCAATTCTTCGTTGCTAATGTCGGTGGAACCCGGGAACCCAACAACGCTGCCGTGTTCTTTCTTGTGGGCCAATACTTTGTTCGGGTCCAGCCCGCTGTCGAGGCTGATGCCGCCACGTGAGTCGCTGACAGCAACGATGCGGGCGCCGTCCTCGTAAAACAGGCGAGCCGCGATCGAGCCCGCATTGCCATAACCCTGTATAGCCACGCGAGCATCTTGAACCGTCAGCAAGTTTGCAACGACGCCACGTTTCAACAATTGTTGGGTCGCGTACAGGCTGCCTTTAGCTGTTGCTTCGTTGCGGCCGACTGAGCCGCCGATGTCCAGCGGCTTGCCCGTGACGACGGCGAGGTTGTTCTCCCCGGGGTGCATCATGTCGAATGTGTCGTAGATCCATGCCATAGTCTGCTGGTCGGTGTATACATCCGGCGCTGGGATATCGGTGTAAGGGCCAATTGCGTCGCCAAGCTCGGTCACGAAGCGTCGCGTGATTCGCCTCAGTTCTCCTCGACTCAGCTCTTTCGGGTTGCAGACAACGCCGCCTTTCCCGCCGCCGAAGGGCAGGTCGACCACAGCGGTCTTCCATGTCATGAAAGCAGCGAGTGCTGAAACTTCGGCTTCCGTGACGTCGGGGTGATAACGAATTCCACCCTTGCCCGGACCGCGTACACGATTGTGCAGGACACGAAACCCGTGAAACGTCTGAATTGACCCGTCATCCATGTGGATCGGGAAACGCACGTGTATCGTACGATTCGGATTGATCAGGTAATCGACGATCCCGGCTTTGAGATCATCGATCCAGGTAAGGGCGCGTTTGAACTGTAGCTGCGCGTTGACAAAGAGGTCGAGATTTTCCGCTGTCGCGGTTGGCATGTCCATCAAGCGCCTCAAGGTAGGAAACGTTTCCGGGAGTTAAATTATGGCATCCGGCCATGGCCAGCGCGTTAGGTAAATTCGCCTACGGCCGAACGTATACATCGCAATAACTGATGCCTCCACCGCATGTCGATAACAAAAGCGCCGGCGGAAGCCACAAATCCCAGGTCATTGAATTTATGTCAAATTGTGCGCTACTTCACTCAATCAGCGGACCCTCCGGGCAATAATCTTTTGGTAGAGGTCCAAGTGGAAAATGCCCGTGCAATTGACGCAAATGCTACCTGTTGAACAGCTGGAGATCGGCATGTACGTCGCTCAGCTTGACCGGCCGTGGCTGGACACGCCATTCATGTTTCAGGG
>CAMYMP010000183.1 GCA_947259435.1 uncultured Woeseiaceae bacterium | reverse complement strand
CCTGCCCAACGTAGGCAAGTCCACGCTGTTCAATGCTTTGACAGCGGCGGAGATACCTGCCGAAAACTATCCGTTCTGTACGATCGAGCCCAACGTGGGTGTAGTGCCAGTACCTGACCCGCGTCTCGGTGTTCTCCAGGATATCGTCAAGCCACAAAAGACCATTCCGACGACGATGGACTTTGTCGACATTGCAGGACTTGTCGCGGGCGCGTCAAAGGGCGAGGGACTGGGCAACAAATTTCTCGCCAATATTCGGGAGACGCACGCGATCGCTCACGTTGTACGCTGTTTTGAAAATGATGATGTGACGCACGTGACCGGGACAATCGATCCGGTTGACGATATCGAGACCATCAATACCGAGCTGGCACTTGCCGATCTCGAATCCGTCGAAAAGCAGCTCTTCAAGGCCGAGAAAAATGCCAAGACGGCGAACAAAGATGACATTTACATTCGTGACACAATTCGGAAGGTCAAGGAACACCTCGATCAAGGTATGCCACTGCGTGCGCTTGAACTCGAAGACAAAGAAAAGAAGATTGTGCGCGGGCTGCACCTGCTGACGGGCAAGCCCGTGATGTACGTCGCGAACGTGGCCGAAGACGGCTTCGAGAACAATCCCCATCTCGATGCGGTTCGCGAGTATGCAGCCGCCGACGGCTCCGAGGTCGTTGCGATCTGTGCGGCGATCGAAGCTGACATTGCAGTGCTCGATGATGCCGACAAGACAGAATTCCTGGCCGATCTCGGTTTCGACGAGCCCGGGCTCAATCGCGTCATCCGCGGTGGCTACCATTTGCTCGGATTACAGACCTTCTTTACTGCCGGCCCCAAAGAGGTTCGCGCCTGGACCACAAAAATCGGCGCGACCGCTCCTGAAGCGGCTGGCGAAATTCATACGGATTTCCAGAAAGGATTCATCCGTGCAGAGGTCACCAGCTACGATGATTTCGTCGCGCACAATGGCGAGCACGGTGCCAGAGAGGCGGGCCGCCTGCGACTGGAAGGCAAGGAATACATCGTCAAGGAAGGCGATGTCATGCACTTCCGCTTCAACGTCTAGTGCCAGGCCTGCTGGCTCGATTCCACCTTGTACAGAATATAGTCGCGCAGTCGCCTGGCCGTCGCGTGCCCGATGTAAGGAATGCGCACACTTCCCGACGCCATGTAGACCCGCAGACTCGCAAGGTCTTTGCGGCGCTGATAGCGCGACTGCGTGACCGTGATGCGCTGTACTTTTCGATAAAGCAGGGCGACCGAGCGATAGCCCAGCAGGCCTGAACGCCGCACGAAGCCCTCACGACTGCAATGGTAGCCACCGCGCTGCCAGTTCTGATAGATCAGCAGGCCCGAAATAAGCAACCAAAACACGAACGCGAGACTGGCGGGTCCGATCAAATTCCAAAACACGGTCAGGCCTGCAACTGTGGGTAGCAAGCTGAGCAACAAGAAGCGCGTCCGCATGTAATACGGCGAAATCGGAATGAACTCCGGGCTGGTCGGTATTTGCATCAGTTCGTCACCCTCGGGGGCCAGAAGAATTTCCCGGAGGTGATTAGCCTGCGTTGCTGTGACGATCGGAATAATGAAGTTCTTGTTCTGACCCTGCTTCTCGCTGCTTCTCGCCTGGCGGCCACTGAGCCGGTAACGGCCGAACCAGCGCATGACGATTCCCTGTTCCAGTCGCAGTGTCTGTATTTTGCCGAGATTCATCGACACCTCGTGGCTCGTCAGCAGGCCGCCGTGAGATCGCAGCGTGTCACCTTCCAGAAACAGCTGGAACTTGTGATAGCGCAGAAATGCGGCTGCAATCGAAATGAGCGCGAGCAGTATCATTACGGCGATCGCGGCGGCAGTGAAGAAGACTGCGCCAGCCGCAAAGCTCGTCTGCCATGCTCCGCCTATGGCATCGTCCACGTAATTGGCGGCGACTTTGTAGACATTGTCGTCCATTCTCTCAATAAGGGGTGACAGCACAGCGAATACGATGAGCGCTCGGCGATCCGACAGGCCGATGCGAATGACGTCTCGCGCATCGAGACTGAGTAGCGGCTCAGCCTCGGGCGTCGCCGCAGCGGGAACTTCAGTGCCGCTTCTGCGCATCGCACCGATCATTGAGCGTAGCGAATCCGCAAACTCGCGGCTAACTGCCGGAAGATTTCCCTCGTTGCCCGACGAGCCAGCCGTGTCCAGGTTGACGGTCACGAGCCCGAAATAGCGGAACACGATGTTCTGCTGCGTGTTGATGCCCTGAATGCGATCAAACTTGATATCGAGCTGCGATTTCCTGACGACGCCCTGGCGTATCAGGATCGAATCATCCAATACCTGAAAACGGAAGTACCAGTAATTCAGCACGGATATGCTGATCGAAATAACGAAGAAGGCGATGATGCCGATCACGATCTTCGTCACCAGTTCGCCCTCGTAGGCGAAGACAAATGCGGCGAACGGGGCGAGTGACTGCCACGCATTTTGCGCGATCAGCTTGAGCAGCTTGCCAAAGAAGAATATTACGGCGAGCGGCGAGGTTCGCTGCCAGTCGCCCGGCTCAGTGATTTTCAATACTGGCCCCGACTTTGTCGAGAATATAAACGCGCAACTTCTCGGCCCTGTCCGCACCGAGACCCGAGATCTGCAGATCGCCTCCGGACCCACCGGCTGTGAAAATCTGCAGGTTGGCAAGACCGAACTTGCGATCCAGCGGCGTGCTGCTTGTCTCGACATGCTGCACGCGATTGAACGGTACTGCCGTGACGGAGCGCCACACGACCCCTGATCTGAAAATGACGTCCTTGTCGCGCAGGACATAGCCGCGGCGTGGCACCGAGATCGACGGCCAACCCAGGAACGGTAGCGCAAAAACAATTACGAGCACCCAGATCGGCACGCTCGGTGAGAATCTGGATCCAAGTACGAATTGCAGTACGACTGAGCCAGTCAATACGATTAGTGTGACGATCAGGCGTTCAAGCTGCATGCGGCGGGCATAGCGCGGATGCATCGCTTGCCACTCGAGATCCTCCATGTCGGGAAGGTCCTCAAGCGCGATCTCTGGGTTCCGGAACATCGTTGCTCCAAATCAGGCAAACGCGCATTATACGGCAGCCATGAGACTCGCAATCTTTTTGCTGACTGCCGGTGGTGTCCTGCTGGGTGCTGCGGCTGAGGCCGAACTGGCACCATCGACGACGACACAGGTCGTGCTTCTCGGCACCGGCACGCCCAATGCCGAGCCTGATCGATCGGGTCCGGCTGTTGCAATCGTCGTCAACGACACACCGTACATCGTCGACTTCGGTCCAGGCGTTGTGCGGCAGGCGACCGCGATGGCGCCAAGCAACGGCGGCTCGGTGACGGGACTCGAGCCGGACAAGTTGGCCCATGCATTTCTGACGCATCTGCATTCGGACCACACACTCGGTCTGCCGGACCTTTTGTTAACGCCGTGGGTGCTGGAGCGTGATCGGCCGCTCGAGCTTTTCGGTCCCGAAGGTACGCGATCGATGGCCGAACACATTCTCGAAGCGTACGACGCTGACATCAAATACCGTTTGTACGGCCTCGAACCTGCAAATAATCGGGGCTGGCGCGTCAATGTGCATGAAATAAGCGAGGGCATCGTGTTCGAAGACGATAACGTCAAGGTCGAAGCGTTTGCAGTGCGTCACGGTACCTGGCCAAACGCTTTCGGCTATCGATTCACGACCCCTGATCGGGTCATTGTGATTTCGGGCGATGCCGCACCCGACCCGACACTCGAAAACTATGCCAAAGACGCCGACATCCTGATCCACGAAGTCTATTCGGTTGAGGGTTTTCAGCGCCGGGACCCGTATTGGCAGAAGTATCACAGTACGAACCACACCTCGAGCCATGAGCTGGGCGAGATGGCGAGTCGGGCAAAGCCCAAGCTGCTCGGCAATGACCTTGACGTCTTCTAGGCTTGGGCGCCTGCTGAAGTGGTCGATCCAGTACAATATTGACAGCCATAGACTGGATGCGGACAATTCGCTCCCCTCGCGGCTTCATGGCCGCCCGAATCAAGGTGATGTAGCTCAGATGGTTAGAGCGGCGGACTCATAACCCGCAGGTCGGTGGTTCAATTCCACCCATCACCACCAGGCAATAGAAAAGCGCCCCTTGTGGGGCGCTTTTTTGTTGCGCGTGTGACAGGGTGAAGTCGAACCACCGAAGGTGGTTCATCCGAGCGCAGCGAAGCTGTGCGACAGACGCGCGAAGCGCGCCCGAAGGGTGAGCCGCGTAGCGGCGAATCCATTCCACCCATCACCACCACATTCAAGTCCAGAGCCGTCCAGTACGGCTCTTTTTTATATTTTGAACAATAAGTTACTGGAAATAAACGTCCGCTTTACCCCCGAAAGAAGACATTGGGCTAGTATTGGCCTGAAGGGCCGCTACTGGCCCAAAGCGGACTTCAGAAATATCTAGGTCGGGGCGGTTAAGCATCCATGCGCGTTTCGCGTCGAATACATTGCGCACAGTAGCCGATGACCAAAAGCGCGGATGCGTTCACCGCCTCGACTATATACGCCGGAGACTACTCCGGGGGCGGAGGAGGCACGGGGCACTTGCTTTCTACTTCACTCTCATCGATCTCTTCGCCCACGGAAAAGAACTCCAACTCAGCAAAACCGCCCGGGAATATGTCAAGGAAGGTGTCGGCTTCGAACTGAAGAACTCCTTTGCCGCGCGCGGGTGTAACCCGGCCCCACTGCGTGATCCGTTCACCTTCGATACCTGTAAGTGCTTCGACGACATAACTGGTTTTGGCACCGTTCGAATCCTGGGTCCAGTGTCCCTTCACATTGGGAAACGCTGATTCGAACCAGTTGTATCCGTCTGCGTCAGCTTCAGCCTCAAAGATGTAGCAATTGGGAAATGTAACTCCTACTAGGCCCCCGCCAGTCAGCCGGTCTACTGTTATTTTCGCGGTGACCAGGAACACGCGATCTCCCAATCCGCGAAGTCGCTGGGAGCCGTCGGGAGCAGCCAAAGATGTTCCCACGAGTCCGATGATTCCAAGTGTGCTGATCGTGGCAAGAATTACCTTTAGATTTGTTCTCATAGTTTTGCCTCCTTACAATTTCTCACGTCGAACTATTTTCGAGAATTTTACCACGTGTTTACGGATACATAACCGGCACCCGATTCGCAAGTCTTGGCTCACGTCGGTTAGAGAAAAGCGAGCTAAACAGAGAAAAATATTTTGGTTTTGCCGCGCGCAGTAAGTTCGGAAAACCACCCCCGAGGATCGAAATTGCGCACCGATAGCCCAAGCATATGTGTTCGCTTCCGGCCGAAAGCAGACCTTCGATTTCATTGAATTTGGCCTGGTTGACCTTCCGCTATCGGGGAAAGCGGACGTTCTCTCTTATTCGGCAGTACGCATCACCACCATATAAGGATGGGGTCTCAACGGTGCCCCTTTATTTGAGGGGGTATCCCGTTTTTCCGGAGGGCCGGGACGCCGTGCGCCGCCTCGCAGCTATATGACGGGCAAGCTGTGGTATACATTGCGACCTTGCAACGACGATAGCAGCAGGCATGAGCCCGGACTTCGAAGCCAACAAGAGCATCGTCATCCTCGGTGGGGGCACCGCAGGTTGGATAAGCGCGAACGCGATGATCGACAGCTGGGCAGACAAGGGTTTCGAAATCACCCTTATAGAGTCTCCCGACATCGGCACCGTCGGTGTGGGCGAGGGTTCGACGCCGCGGCTGAAGGTTTTTTTCGATCAGATCGGCGTCGAGGAATCTGAATGGATGCCGAGGTGCAAAGCCACCTACAAGAACGGCATTTCCTTCGCAAATTGGTCGACCCGGCCGGGTTTCGAGCGGTATTTTCACCCGTTTGCCACGAAGATCGACAAGCATACGGCGACCGCCTTCTACTTCAATACGTATGCACGGCGTCAGGGCGTCGACGTCCATGCACATCCCGATCGTTTCTTCTTGTCTGCAAAACTCGCCGAAAACAGGCAGGGCCCGAAGCCCGACGAGAACTTCCCGTTTTTGGTCGAGTACGGCTATCACTTTGACGCCCACCTCGTCGGGGAATTTCTGAAGGAGAGAGCCAAAGCGCGCGGTGTAAAGCACGTGCAGGCCAAGGTATTGGATGTGAAACAGACGCCTGCCGGCGATATCGCCAGTTTGCTTACCGATAAAGAAGAGACGATCGACGGCGATTTCTTCGTAGATTGTTCCGGATTCCGGGGAACACTGATCCAACAAACGCTGCAGGTGCCGTTCCTTTCGTTTGCGGAAAACCTGTTCAACGACTCGGCCGTGGTGCTGCCGACCGAGCAGGAAGCGAAGATCGGCGCGCAGACGGTTTCCACAGCAATGAAGTACGGCTGGGCATGGGAAATTCCGTTGACCCATCGCATTGGCAACGGCTACGTGTACAGCTCGAGTTATTGTTCGTCCGACGATGCAGAGACGGAGCTACGCACGGCCCTGGGACTGCTCGGCAGCGACGTCGAAGCGCGGCACCTCAAAATGAAAGTCGGTCGAGTAGAGAAGCACTGGCACAAGAACTGTCTGGCGGTCGGACTGTCGCAGGGATTCATCGAGCCGCTTGAAGCCACGGCGCTGAACCTTGTCTGCAATACGGTCTACGATTTCATAGAGACCCTTGAAGCGGGAAATTTTTCGGACGAGGGCCGCGAGGGTTTCAACGAAAGAGCAAACATGGGCTTCGAGAAGGTGCGTGACTATATCGTTGCGCACTACATCATGAATTCGCGTGACGATACCGACTACTGGCGGCAGAATGGTGAAAACAGGCACGTATCCGACCGGCTGCAAAAGATCCTGCAGATATGGAAGGAAGGCAAGAGCCTGAGCCAGGAAATAGAACAGCAGCAGATTCCGTCGTCATACACTGCCACGTCCTGGTCTTGCCTGCTCGCCGGCTACGGCTTTTACCCCGACATCCGGCCGGTGCCGGCCGACCATCCGGCGTCCAGAAAGGTCGACATGAACGAGATCGACGATTTCATTCGTCGCTGTTCGCTGAACTTCCGATCTCACAACGAGCAACTACGTTTCTGATTCCGAAGCAATCCGCCTAAGCGCAGTCGGCCTGATTCTCCGGAAGCGCGTTGACGAATTCGGAGAGACTATTGCAATGCTGGTCGATGGCCACGAGCCGAGGATAGTCATCGAGCGGCACGTTGAAACGCCGCGCGTTGTAGATCTGCGGTATCAGGCAGGTATCCGCGAGTGTCACTGACTCGCCGAACACGAACGGACCCGAGTTCGCGTGCTCTGACGCCGTATTTTCAGCCGAGCGAAAGCCCTCGTGTATCCAGTGCGCATACCAGTCGTCGCGCTGCCCGTCCGATACATTGAAATTCTCTTTCAGGTAGAGCAACACGCGCAGGTTGTTGAGCGGGTGAATATCGCAGCAGATCGAGTTGCAGAACGAGCGGACCGCTGCACGAGCTTCTTTAGCCTTTGGCAATAGCGCGAGGCCGGGATAAGCCTCCTCGAGGTATTCGAGGATTGCCTGCGACTGGCCTGTGCCGAAATCGCCGTCTTCGAGGAAGGGCACGAGCATCTGCGGGTTACGCGCGCGGTATGCGTCCTGCCGATGCTCGGCTTCTCCTGGCGCCAAAGAGACGGACACAGTCTCGTACTCCAGTCCCTTAAGGTTCAGCGCAAGCCGAACGCGATACGCGGCAGATGAGCGCCAGTAGCTATAAAGCTTGATCGACATTCGGGTAGTCTACCCGTCGTAGCGCACGACGGTCTGCTCGATGGCCCCGAATATCGAGTCGCCGTGTGCGTCCCGCATCTCGATGCGCACCCGGTCGCCAAATTTCATGAACGAAGTCTGCGGTGCCCCCGACTCGATCGTCTCGATCATGCGTATTTCGGCGATACAGGAGTAACCGACGCCGCCATCGGCGACTGGTTTACCCGGGCCGCCGTCGAGTTTGTTCGATACGGTGCCCGAACCGATGATTGTGCCCGCGCATAACGGTCGGGTTTTTGCTGCATGCGCGATCAGCTGACCGAAGTCGAACGTCATGTCCACGCCGGCGTCGGGCTTGCCAAATAAATCATTATTCAATGTCGACAACAATGGCAGACGCAGCTTGTTGTCAGCCCACGCGGAACCGAGCTC
>CAMYMP010000182.1 GCA_947259435.1 uncultured Woeseiaceae bacterium | reverse complement strand
TCCATGCTGTGCACCCACAAGGGCTGTCCGGTGTCCTTTCATCCCGAGCACAGGCTTTTGATCTGTCCCTGCCACTGGAGCACCTTCGACCCCGCCAAGGCCGGCGGCATCGTCATCGGCCAGGCCAGCCAGCCCCTGCCCCAGATCGCCCTCCGGGTGGCGGGCGGCAACGTCCAGGCGGTCGGGGTCAAGGGCCTGATCTACGGCCGCCACACCAACATCATCTGAACGCACCATGAGCACAGACAAAGGGATGGTCCAGGTACCGCTGCCACCAAAGGACGCCCGGCGGTTCACCACCGTCTGCCAGTTCTGCATCGTCGGTTGCGGCTACCGGGTCTTCAAGTGGCCCGTCGGCCGGGACGGCGGCCCCGCCCCCGGCGCCAACGCCCTCGGCGTCGATTACCGCGAGCAGTTGCCGGCCTTCGCCGACTGGCTCGCCCCGGCCATGCATTCGGTGGTCACCGACCGCGACGGCAGCCGCCACAACGTCGCCATCGTTCCCGACCGCGAATGCCTCGTCAATGACGGCCTCGCCTCGGTCCGCGGCGGCGGCCTGGCGCATCCCAGCCCAGCTGTTTGCGCGCTGCGGCAATTTCCTCGTCGCCGAGCGGTGCTCCGTGCGTCGATGCACTGCCCTGCTTGTTCGGCGCACCAAAACCAATGACTGTCTTGCAGCAGATCAGGCTCGGTCGATCCGAATCGCCAAGCGCTTCATCGATCGCTGCCGCAACTGACGCGCTGTCGTGGCCGTCGACATCCGCAATGACCTGCCAGCCATAGGCTTCGAACCGCTTCGGCGTATCATCCGTAAACCATCCGCCCACCTCGCCGTCGATTGAGATGTTGTTGTCGTCGTAAATCGCGATGAGCTTGCCGAGTTTCAGCGTTCCTGCCAGCGAGCACGCTTCATGCGAGATGCCTTCCATCAGGCATCCATCGCCCAGGAATACCCAGGTCTTGTGATCGACGATGTCGAGACCCGGCTGATTGAACTGGGCGGCCAGCATTTTCTCGGTCAGCGCCATGCCGACGGCATTGGTGATGCCCTGCCCCAGCGGGCCCGTGGTCGTCTCGATCGCGAGGTCCGGTTCGTATTCCGGATGACCGGCCGTGCGATAGCCGAGCTGGCGAAAATTGCGAATCTCGTCGATGGAAAGATCATAGCCGGTCAGATGCAACAGGCTGTAAAGCAGCATCGAGCCATGGCCATTCGACAGCACAAAACGATCGCGATCGAACCAGCGCGGGTTGCCGGGATTGTGTTTCAGGTAGTCATTCCACAACACCTCGGCTATGTCGGCCATGCCCATCGGGGCCCCGGGGTGACCGGAATTTGCGGCCTGCACGGCGTCCATGGACAGCGCCCTGACGGCGTTCGCGAGATCTCGCCGGGCAGGTTGGCCGGCTCTCGTTGCTTGATGTGACATTTCGCCTTTCTTGTACCGGCCCTGATGGCCTTATGGTGAATTGCTCGGAACTGTGCGTCTGCGAGGCGCGCATTTTCGCGGTTTTGTTGCTGAGCCGCAAGCCAATGACGAATATTGTGGGGGACGCCGCACTACAGATCTGTAGAGCTGTCACAGTTTGTAACTGCAGCCGCGCGAGCGTGGTGCTGGCCTGCGCCATTGATGTACAATTCAGGGCCGCTCGCTTCATAGAAAAATCAAAATGACTGACGCATTCCTTTTTACCTCGGAATCGGTTTCCGAGGGGCATCCGGATAAGGTTGCCGACCAGATATCCGACGCCGTCCTCGACGCCATCCTCAAAGACGACCCGCAGGCGCGCGTCGCCTGCGAAACCATGGTTAAGACCGGCATGGCGATCATTGCCGGTGAGGTCACTACCTCGGCCTGGATCGATCTGGAAGAAATCGTGCGCGGCACGATCATCGGCATCGGCTACACGGACTCCTCGATGGGCTTCGACGGGCATTCCTGCGCCGTTCTTAACGCCATCGGCAAACAGTCGCCGGACATTGCGCAGGGTGTCGACCGGGAGGCCGCCGAGAAACAGGGTGCAGGCGATCAGGGTTTGATGTTCGGCTATGCCACCAACGAGACCGACGTTCTGATGCCGGCACCTATCACTTTCGCGCATCGGCTCGTGCAGCGGCAGGCCGAGGTCAGGAAAAAAGGCATCCTGCCGTTTCTGCGCCCGGATGCGAAAAGCCAGGTCACGTTCGTTTACGAAAACCACAAGCCCGTCGCGGTCGATGCCGTAGTCCTGTCGTCGCAGCACAGCGCGGACGTCGAGATGAAGCACCTCAAAGAAGGCATCATGGAAGAAATCATCAAACCTGTTTTGCCGGCCGACTGGGTCGGCAAGAACACCAAGTACCACATCAACCCGACGGGGCGCTTCGAAATCGGCGGGCCGATGGGCGACTGTGGGCTGACCGGGCGCAAGATCATCGTCGATACCTACGGCGGCACGGCACGTCACGGCGGCGGCGCTTTCTCCGGCAAGGATCCGTCGAAGGTCGATCGCTCGGCTGCTTACGCCTGCCGCTATGTTGCCAAGAACATCGTCGCTGCCGGCCTCGCAGACCGTTGCGAAATTCAGGTGTCCTACGCCATCGGCGTCGCAGAGCCCACTTCGATCAGCGTTGAAACTTTCGGCACCGGCAAGCTGTCCGATGCCCGCATGACGGATCTGATTCGTGAGAATTTCGATCTGACGCCCTATGGCATCTTGCAGATGCTCGACTTACTGCGGCCGATTTACAGGCAGACGGCCGCCTACGGTCACTTCGGCCGCGAAGACATTGACGTGAGCTGGGAAAAGACCGACAAAGCCGAAGCCCTTGCCGGCGCCGCCGCAGCTTGAACCGAATTCAACCAGGAGAATATCTATGAGCAGCGAACCCGTTGCCATTCAGCAGAATGATTACAAAGTCGCCGATATCTCGCTCGCCGACTGGGGACGCAAGGAAATCGCGATCGCCGAAACCGAAATGCCGGGACTCATGGCGCTGCGCGAGGAGTACGCGGGCCAGAAGCCACTCGACGGCATGCGTCTGGCAGGTTGTCTGCACATGACGATCCAGACTGCAGTGCTGATCGAAACACTCCGCGCACTGGGTGCTGATATTCGCTGGTCATCCTGCAACATTTTCTCGACACAGGACCACGCCGCCGCGGCCATCGCCCGTTCCGGCGTGCCGGTGTTCGCCTGGAAGGGTGAGACCGAGGACGAATACTGGTGGTGTGTCGAAAAAACGATTCACGGTCCAGATGGCTGGACACCCAACATGATCCTCGATGATGGCGGCGATCTGAGCGGCGTCATGCACGACAAGTATCCGGAACTCATGAAAGACGTGAAGGGCCTCTCGGAAGAGACGACAACCGGCGTCAAACGCCTGTACGACATGATGCAGGAAGGATCGCTGCTCTGCCCTGCTTTCAATGTCAACGACTCGGTCACCAAGTCCAAGTTCGACAATCTCTACGGCTGCCGTGAGTCCCTCGTCGACGGCATCAAGCGCGCGACGGACGTCATGATCGCGGGCAAGATCGCCATCGTGCTTGGCTATGGTGACGTCGGCAAAGGCTGCGCACAGTCACTGCGTGGGCTCGGCGCAACCGTATGGGTTACCGAAATTGATCCAATCAATGCGTTGCAGGCGGCGATGGAAGGCTATCGTGTCGTCGATTTCGATGAGGTTTGTGATCAGGCGGATATCGTCGTAACGGCGACAGGTAATTACCACGTCGTCACAGGGCCACAAATCGAGCGCATGAAAAATCAGGCGATCCTGTGCAACATCGGCCATTTCGACAACGAGATCGACGTCGCCTATCTCAAAAAATTCGAGTGGGAGAACGTCAAGCCCCAGGTCGACCACGTGATCTTCCCGGACGGCAAACGCGTAATCCTGCTGGCAGAAGGCCGTCTTGTTAACCTGGGTTGCGCCACCGGACATCCGAGCTTTGTCATGTCGAACTCGTTCACCAATCAGGTGCTCGCGCAAATCGAGCTTTGGCAGAATGCGGACAACTACAGTAACGAGGTCTACGTCTTGCCGAAGCACCTTGACGAAAAGGTCGCGCGCCTGCATCTTGAGCGCATAGGGGCAAAGATCACCGAGCTGACGGACGAACATCCCTACAAGCCGGAGTACTACAGGTACTGATATCGCGAGAGGTTCGCGCACATCCGAGACGCACCTGATCCTCTGAGGGTCCTGCACCTGACGGATCCTCACCTGTTTGCTGACGTCCAGGGAGATCTGCGCGGCACGGTGACCTATTTGTCGCTATGCGACGTGCTTGAGCATTATCGTGACAGTGACTGGAGCGCTGACCTGGCTGTCGTTACGGGCGACCTGATCCAGGACGACAGCGCCGGCGCTTACGTCCACTTCTGCACATTGCTCGGTAGGCTTGGCCTTCCCGTTCACTGCGTGCCCGGCAATCATGATGTTCGCGCGCTGATGCGCAATGCGCTGGCCGCGCCACCGTTTCACTATTGCGATTCTTTTCAATCCGGCAACTGGCTGATTGCGGGAATCGACAGCTGCGTCACCGGAGCGGCGGGCGGCCACGTGGCGGATTCTGAATTCGAGCGCCTCGAAGAGACGATCGCCGCCGCGGTCGAGCCGAACGTCATGGTCTGTTTGCATCATCCACCGGTACCGGTGGGCAGCAAATGGCTCGACACAGTCGGCCTGGATAATGGCGATGAATTCCTGCGTCGGGTCAGCACCGTGGGAAAAGTCAGGCTGGCCATTTTCGGCCACGTACACCAGCCCTACGACGCCGATCACGATGGTGTCAGAATCATTGGCACGCCGTCGACATGCCGGCAATTTGCGCAGGGCAGCGATGATTTCGCTCTTGACGACAACCCGCCCGCATATCGGCGCATCGGCTTGTACGCCGACGGCAGATTCGAACACGAACTTGTCTGGTTAGAAAAATAGAGAAAACCCAATGAGTTATTTTTCCGATGCACGAGACGTCATCGCCGGCGGCGTTAATTCACCGGTACGCGCTTTCGCCGGCGTTGGCGGAGAACCGATTTTTTTCAAGGGCGCAAACGGCGCCCTGCTCGAGAGCGAGGACGGCAGACACTACATTGACTATATCGGCTCATGGGGGCCGATGATTCTTGGCCATTGCCACCCCGCCGTCGTTAGCGCCGTGATCGAGACCGCGCAGCGAGGCATGAGTTTTGGGGCACCCTGTGTGCTCGAAACGCGCATCGCGGAGAAGATCCGCGAACTCGTGCCATCGATAGAGCGTGTTCGTATGGTCAGTTCCGGCACCGAAGCGACGATGAGCGCGATACGCCTGGCGCGAGGCCACACCGGTCGCGACAAAATCGTCAAGTTCGAAGGCTGTTATCACGGCCATTCTGATTCACTGCTGATCAAAGCCGGTTCGGGCGCGCTGACGCTGGGCGTCCCGAGTTCGCCCGGCGTTCCGGCTGTGCTCGCCGAACATACGATCACGTTGTCCTATAACGATATTGATGCCGTACGCGAGGCCTTCGCCGGGCTTGGCGATGAGATCGCTTGCGTCATCGTCGAGCCGATTGCGGGCAATATGAACATGGTCCCGCCAATTGCGGGTTTTCTCGAAGCATTGCGCGAGCACTGCACTGCGTCCGGCGCCATTCTGATATTCGACGAGGTAATGACGGGTTTTCGCGTCGCCAAAGGTGGCGCCCAGAGTCTATATGGCATCGAACCGGACCTGACGACACTTGGCAAGATCGTAGGCGGCGGCATGCCCGCCGCAGCGTTCGGCGGACGCGCCGACATCATGGCCAGTATATCCCCCGACGGGCCCGTCTATCAGGCCGGCACGCTGTCGGGTAATCCGGTTGCAATGGCCGCCGGTCTCGCGACTCTCGAGCAAATCGAGCAGCCGGGTTTCTATGAATCTCTGAGCGCGCGCACGCAGCAACTCGTCGACGGACTGTCTACGGCGGCGAAGGACGCCGGCGTGCCCCTCGCCACCGAGAACGCTGGCGGCATGTTTGGTTTTGTCTTCACTGAGCAGAAGTCAGTGCGGGGATTCGACCACGTCGCCGCTGCGAACATCGATCGCTTCCGGTCGTTCTTCCACGG
>CAMYMP010000181.1 GCA_947259435.1 uncultured Woeseiaceae bacterium | reverse complement strand
CCGATACCCGACGTCCGTCGGTTTCTCGCTGGAAACGCTCGCGCGGCGCGGCGGGCACGACGGGCCGCACAAAGATGGCTGGGGCGTCGCGTACTTCGAGGGTCACGACGTGTTTCTGCTGCGCGAGTCGAGCCCTGCTGCAGAAAGCGGTCTCGTGAGATTTATGGAGAAGAACGGGCCGCCGAGCAATCTCGTGCTCTCGCATATCCGCCTGGCGACCCAGGGGGCACCGGCACTGCACAATACGCAACCGTTCCAGCGCGAGCTTGGCGGACGCGCGCACGTGTTCGCTCACAACGGCGATTTGCCCGGCATCAAAGACAAATGCCGCCTCGATTCACACCGCTTTACGCCCGTCGGCGATACCGATTCCGAATTCGCGTTCTGCTGCCTGCTCGAGCGGCTTGCAAAAGTGTGGGACCAGGTAACCGGACAGCCGCCGCCGGTCGAGTCGCGCCTGGAAATCGTGGCGGACTTCGCCGCGTGGCTGCGACCGCTCGGTTCATTCAACTTCGTCTATTCAGACGGCGATGCGCTTTTTGTGCATGCGCACCGCAGGACCCAGAATGATGGCGAAGTCCGGCCACCGGGGCTGCACCTGCTCGTACGTTCATGCAATGAGCAGGCCGTCGACCTGTCGAAGTCCGGTGTCATGCTGGCCCCGGTTGCTCAGGAGCTGGCGCTCGTCGCCAGCGTGCCGCTGACTGACGAGCGGTGGGAGCCGATAGGCGAGGGTGAGGTCATCGCATTGACGCAAGGGTTGGTCTGGGCGCGAACGCCGGCTTCGCCTGCCACCACAATGTGACGTTACGGCGTATGTCCGACTGTCAGCCGGAGGATTGTCATACCCAACGAATTTCCTAATCAAGGGTTTCGCCACAGTGGGGACATTTAGTCAGAAGAGTAGTATGCGGGGCCTGACGCAATATGCTGTCGAGTAATTGCAGCGCTTCGTCACTGTCCAGGCCAAGCTCTTTGCGCAGTCTCTCAAGTTTCCAACGTTCATGCTCATCGATGATTCCGTCTTTCAGAAACTCCTGGACATAGTGATTGTATTTCTGTTTTCGTCCATGAATATTTTCAGCGAATCCTGAAGCCAGGATCGCGGCGGGCAAAGCGATCATGCCTATGCCGATCAGGCCGATGAGACCAGCAAACATTTTCCCCATCATCGTGACCGGCACAACGTCGCCATAGCCGACAGTCGTGAGGGTAACGATTGCCCACCACAGCGAATTGGGCATGCTGCCAAAACTTTCGGGCTGGAGTTCGTGTTCGAGGAAGTAAATGCCCCCGGCCGAGATGACGAGCATCATCAGGAGCACGACAATAGCGGACAGCAAAGCATCGGCTTCTTTCTGGACAACGTCCAGCAATGCGCCGAGGGCCGGTGAGTAGCGCGTGAGCTTGAAGAGGCGCAGCAACCGCAACACGCGCAGGAACCGAAGGTCCATGGGTATGTAGAGGCTCAGATAGAAAGGCAGGATCGCAATCAGGTCGACCAAAGCGAGGGGGCTCAACATGTAGCGGATACGGCCACGTATCGGTGAAGGATCGGACATCTCCTCCAGGTCGATACAACTCCACACTCGGAAAAGATACTCGATCGTGAAAATCGCAACAGAGAAAACCTCGAAGTACCAGAACGCCTGTTCATATTGCGCAAAGATTGAATGGACTGATTCGAGAAAGATCGCAATGACGTTCATTGCTATAAGGACGATCAGGCCCACGTTAATGATTCGGCTTGGCTTGTCGATGCGGCGGCTCTGTTCGAGCAGCTCGGCCATTCGTTTGCGTGGTTTCATTGCGGTTCCTGGATTGATGAGTGCAGCGTCGAGCTATCTTATATGCCACGCCTGAGCTTCTGGTCGCTATCCGGCGACCGTAATACCGCATTGACAAACGGTGTAAACACTGTTTACTATAAGTTATCATGAGTAACAAAGCCGCGCAGCGAAGACGTCAGCAGGTCCGCCTTGCGCCGACCATGGGCGGGACTACCATCCACGCCATCGTCGAAGCCACACGATCTCTACTGGTCGAGCGGGGTTACGCGGCCCTCTCAATGCGCGACGTCGCCGATAAGGTTGGCATCACGGCGGCCGCCATTTATCGCCATTTCCCCAACAAAGATGCCCTCGTTGACTTTGTCGTCGGCGATACGCTGCGTGAATTCGAGTTGCAGCTTCTGCGAGCTATCGCCCCGTTACCGGTGGGATCATTCGAACGCATAGCGGCTTTAGGATCGGCGTACATCCGGATCGCAACGGAACATGAGGAGCAGTTCAAAGTCCTTTTCACACGCATTGGCCAACAACCCCGAAAACTGGCGGATTTTCCGGGCCAATGCGGCTACCACGTGTTGCGCCAGTGTGTCGCCGAGGCGATCGAAGCAGGCACTGTGCGAGAAGCCGATGCCGACCTGGTCGCGTTCTTTCTCTGGTCGCGCGTGCACGGCATTGTAATGCTTCTGCTGGCCTGCGATTTTGGCGATACGTTACCAGCAAATATCGGCGACATGACGCCGGAGAATCTGTTCACGCTCACGCGCGATTTCGTTGTCGGCGGATTGCAGGCGGGTCCGTAATGGGCGCGATATTTTCCAGCAGCGCATGGTGGGTTCGTCTCTCGTGGCTGTGGCTGGTCTTGCTTGCTCCGTTGCTCGTGCTTTCCAATGGGCGCTGGCAACTCGCAATAGCCGCACTCGCGTCGCCGTTCCTTGTGCGTCTCTTTCTCTTTTCACAGCCCGTCGCGAGGGGGCTGTTGATCTTGTTGCCGGTACAGGTCGGCGCCTATTTGCTCATGTGGTGGGAGGTTATCCCGGCGCCAGGCGTACTCTATTACCTGATCGCCGCTGCCTACGCGCTGTGTTATCTCGTGCCGTTTGTCATCGACCGGATCGCGTCTGTCCGCATCACGGGTTTCGCCAGCACGCTGGTGCTGCCACTTTCGTGGTACCTCGTAGAGATTCTGGTACAGCTTTTCACGCCCTACGGCAGCTGGTCATCCGCCGGGTACACGCAAATGGGGCATGGCCTGCTGACACCGTTTGCCAGCTGGGTGGGTGTCGCTGGCGTGGCCTTCGCGACTGTGTGGATCGCTTCGGTTGCATCATGGCTCGTCATTGCAAAGACCCCGATAAGGCGACGCACTGCCGTGCTGTCGATCTTCGCAGCGTTGATGGCAGTAGGCATCTGGCTGGCCAAAGCGCCACTTGTGAGCGACTCGCCCGCCGTGAGCGACTCGCCCGCCGTGGGCGGCTTGTCCGTGGCGGGCATAACGCCATCGAACGAGGCAACATTGCGCGTTAGTCGGGCCGTAATGGAGGCAAGAACGGCCGGCAAATTCTCGCCCGAAGTTCTGGCCCGGCTCGATGGCGTTACTTCCGAACTCAATGACGAATTGCTGATGCGCAGCCGCGATGCTGCACAGAAAGGTGCCGGCCTGATTGTATGGTCGGAGACGGCGGGCCGCGTTCTGGGTTCTCAGGAGAGTCGCCTTACCGCCCGGGGACAAGAACTGGCACGCGATGAGGGAATCTATCTTTTCATCGGGCTCGGCGTGCTGCATCCGGGCAGGCAACCGCCGCTGGAGAACAAAGTGATCGCCATCACGCCATCGGGCGAGGTTGCGTGGCAGTACCGAAAGGCGAGACCGATCGTGGGATCGGAGGCGCCGTATCTGCCGCCCGGACACAACGAGCTACCCACGCTTGACACGCCGTTCGGGCGGATCGGCCTGGTGATTTGTCATGACCTCGATTTTGCCGATTTCGTCGCGCAGGCAGGCCGCAAAGAGGTGGAGCTGATGCTGGCACCGTCGGCGGATTGGGCTGTCATCGCTGACCTGCACGCCAGGATGGGGATCATGCGTGCCGTTGAAAACGGCTTCTGGTTGCTCAGGCCCGCACATGATGGTCTGTCCGTCGTAGCATCGCCAGATGGAAACGTTACGCATTCGGCATACGACGCCGAACTCGAAGAACGAGTATTTGTCGGCCAGATTCCGATGGGGCGGGCCGACACCGTGTATCCGCACGTAAGAGTTTATCTGCCCCTTATGGCCTTTACGCTCCTGACCGGATTGCTGCTGGTCGCATGGCGAGCCGGTGCGTCGTGAAGAATGCCGTCTACCTGGTGCTGTCGGTATTGGCTGTCGGCGCAGCGGCGCAGACCGCCGACCCGGTCCTGATCGACTTCGAACTGACGGACCAGTTTGAGCAAATACACTCCGGGCGCGACCTGC
>CAMYMP010000180.1 GCA_947259435.1 uncultured Woeseiaceae bacterium | reverse complement strand
CTCCCGGAAAACAGCTGTCCAAGTCTCTGCAGAATCACGCCGCGAGATGATTGCAAAGGCCGCGTACTATCGTGCAGAAAAGCGCAACTTCCAGGACGGCGATCCTGTGGCGGACTGGATATCTTGCGAGAAACAGGTTGACGCTCTACTGTCTAAAACTGTTCGCTAACAACTGCGCTTAAATCAGTCCACCGAGTCAGGCGCGTGCACGCGCGAACGCTCGGCAATGTCGCGAACGAACTTGAGGATCTGCTTCGAGGAATAATGCCGCGACGGTTCCAGCTGGCCCTCGTTCGTTGTACCGATGACCTCGCCTTCCGGATCGAAGAAGACGGCGACGGGAATGCCCCTGGACAGCGAAACGCCAAGGGACTCGGCGACATCGCGGTTCTGGTTTAGCTTTCCGACATCGACATTGACGAACCGGAACAGGTCACGAGCGTAGCCGGCGACCGGCTCGCTGTTTAGATGGTGATGTAGTGTCAGGCAATCCAGGCACCAGTTGGCGCCGAAGGTCACCATCAGGAACTTACGCTCTGCCCGCGCCTCCATTCGCGCATTGCTGACTAGCGCAGCGGCATCCGCTTGCCCATCGTAAGGCAGTTCGTCCTGGCTAAAGGCGAATTTCCCCTGAACTCCGGGTCGGAAAAGCTCCTCGGTGAGTTCGTGGTTCTCTTTCTGCAGCAGGTCCAGCCGAGCCTGCTGCTCATCGAGAAGTCCGCGTTGGACAGGAGTCTGCCCGCTCACAATCAGCGCGCCGTGGTACACGACCAGGCCCAGTATCAGCCCAGCTAAAAATGCATAAATCGTTGTCTGCGGTTGTCTCATGGCACAGCTTCAATTCTAAATGACTGGACCAAATTTACTGCAGATCCTTCAAATTTCACAATATAAGCGCAATATCAATGACTTAGCAGCGGCATAAATTGACCAACTTTAGGGCGTGTGCTAAGTATTTATACGTAGTACGACAAATTTGGCTGTGCGAGGAGCATCCGTCATGCAATCACCATTGAGACTTCTGGTCGCGCTGATCGTCATTTTGTTCTCCGTGGACGCTATCGCCTGCGGCGACAGCCTCTACCGCGTGGGCAAAGGCGTTGCCTACCGCGTCTATACGGCGCCGCTGCCGGGCAGCGTGCTCGTGTACGGACAATCCGAAGGCGCCAAATTGCTTGCAGAAGCACTGGCGAAGTCGGGTCACGGCGTTCGCTTTGTAGAGGATGAGTCGGAGTTGACCTCGGAGCTGTCGTCCGGAGACTACGACGTGGTCATCGCGCCTTACAGCGAGCACACCGCTGTGGAAGGCAGTACCGGTGCGGCGGCCGACATCAAGACCACCTACCTGCCGGTCGCGCTCAGCAGCGACGAGGCCGAAGCGGCCAATGAAAGCTATGCGCGTGTGATGGTGGCCGAGCACGACGAGATCAAGCACTACCTTAAAGCGATTCACAAGACGCTTAAAGAAAAGTCTTAGGCAGGCAGGTGGCAGTCGTCCCCATGTTGGGCGCGGTATCCCGGGTCGTGGCCGTCGTCACGATACTCCTGGTCGGCGGGCTGGTTCCCGACCCGGCGCTGGCACAGGGCCAGAAGAAGGGCGATGCCAGCCTTCGTCTCGAGTTCCAGGCCATACGAACCGGCACTTTCAAAACGGATATCCTGGACTTCGGTTACTGGAAGACAGATACCCGGGCAGTGCTTATTTCGGGCGACTATGCGATCAACGACCGCTGGACGGTTTTTGCCGCACTGCCTTACGTACGTAAACGCTTCATACCGAATGCTGATCCCAACAATCCTTTCGAACCGCAGAATGGCGATCCACACAACCCTAACGACGCCTTCTGGATCGATTTTGTGCCGCCGGACAAGCGATTCTGGGACGACGGCGATTATCACGGTGCTTTTCAGGATTTTTCCATTGGCGTGTCTTACCTCGTCGCGAAAGGTCCGTGGACGTTGCGTCCATATATCAGCTACGGCGTGCCGGCGTCCGACTACCCGTTTTTTGCCAAAGCAGCGATAGGGCTGAATCTATGGACGGTCCCGGTGGGTGCGTCATTTAGCTTCGTTCCGTACTTTTCCGACTGGCATTTCGACGGCAACGTTGCCTACGTGTTTTCGGAGAAACCCCTCGGCAGGAACGTCGACTACTGGCTCGCCCATATGTCGGCGGGCTACTGGTTCAAGGCCAACCTGTCGGTTAACGCGTTTGTTAGTCTGAAATATGTCCGCGACGGTATCAGCCTGCTGGACCCGGTGTTTTCCAATGGTGATCCGTTTAATTATCCGGCCGCCTTCGACACCGAAGAGTGGTGGCAGCATGATCGCCTGGTCGGGAACCGAAACCTGAACGTCGGTCTCGGTATCAATTACGCCTTCAGTCCGGAGTGGCAGCTGTCTGGAAGTACCTTTCAGAGTGGCTGGACCGAAGAGTCGAATGAGGTCGATTTCGCGTTCACGCTCGGCATCACTCGCTTTTTCGGCGGCGAATAATAACAAGCTGACGCGGCTTCCTGTCCCGGTGGCGGCATCCCCGCGTAGTGTTCACCCCGACGTGTTGGCCTAGGATCGCTAGCTATGCCCCTGCAGTCCTTCTTTGCCGAACTCCGAAAACGCAAGGTCGTACAGTTTGCGGCGATCTACGGCGCCGTGGCCTGGGGCGTCACCGAGATCGTTGTAACCGTCGTCGAGCAGCTGTTTCTGCCGCAATGGGTGTCGACACTCGCGGTCATCGGCTTCGTTGTCGGTTTTCCGGTGGCCATGTTCCTGTCATGGACATTCGACATCACGTCGGAGGGCATTCAGCGAACCGAAGTAACGAGCCGTCGGGCGACGGCGAGCATCGCACTGTCGATGGTGCTGCTGGTAGCCGGGACCGCCGGCCTGTTTTTCCTCATCAAGCCCTCAATCGAGGGAAGAGGTCCGCGGCCCGATGTCTTGCCAAATAGCGTTGCGGTGATGCCATTCGATAATGCGAGCAGTAATTCCGACGACACGTACCTGAGCGCCGGGTTGAGCGACGAGCTGCGCGACCAGCTCGGTCGCGTGTCCGGGCTGCATCTTGCCGCGCGATCCTCGTCAATCGCGATAAGGGCGCTCGGCGGCGATGCCGTGTCGAGCTCCGAGAAACTGGGCGTCGCGCACCTGGTCGAAGGTAGCCTGCGGCGCCAGGGCAATCTGCTTCGCGTGTCTGTACAGCTGGTCGACGGTGCAAGTGGCCTGGCGACCTGGTCTGAAACGTTCGACCGTGGCCCTGCTGAGTTACTGTATGTCCAGCAGACGATCGCCGAAGAGATCGTGCGACGCGTTTTACCCGAAGCCAAAGGCGTAGTGACTGCGCCGGCAACCCGCAGTGCGACGGCGAACGAAGCCCTGCTGCTCGGCCGCTACTACGAGCAGCAGGTTCGCGATCGGCAGATGCGTGATGACCACACATTGCAAAAAGCGATCAATCACTACCGCGACGCCGTCGCCCTGGACCCCGAGTCTGCGCTGGCACACAGTCGGCTGGCCGGCGCTCTGTTGTATCTCGGCGATCTCGACGCGGCGGAGGCGCCCATTAACCGCGCCATGATGCTGGACCCCAACCTGTCCGAGGTCCAGCACACGATGGGCCTCTACTATTTCGCGCGCGGTCTGCCAAATGCCTATGCGGCATTCGAGCGTGCGGTGGAACTCGACCCGGATAATCCGGACGCGTTGGAGAACTACGCGTTCGTGCTCTGGATACAGGGGATAGATGACAACGTCGCCGAGCTGTACCGACGAGCTTTGGAATCCGATCGCCAGTCGTTGTCGCGCTATGGCAGTCTCGGCCAGATTCTCGGCAATGAGGCCAAAACCGACGAAGTGCTGGAATTGGTGGCACAAATCGAACGACGTTTCGACGGTGCTGACGCCTTCCGACTGATTTCCTTACTGATGGAACTTATCGGCAAAGTGGATGAGGCGATCGCCTGGGGTATTCGCGCGCGCGACCTCGAGCCTGACAATCAGGATCACGTCGAATGGCTCGCCGAACTGTATGCCGAGATTGGCGATTTCGAAACAGCAATCGCGCTAGACCCGACCCCGAGCATCGGTCTGCTCTTTCGAATGCGCCGTTACGGCCGAACGATGTGCAGGTTCGTTACCTGCTGGCGTTCGCCTACAACACGATCAGTCAGTATGAATCGGCTGTTCGGGTGCTCATCTCGACCGGGCTCCCTGAGACCACGATGACGTTTCCGAGATCGGGGGCGGAGTGGGAGGGCTACTTCACGTTAATGAACGCGACGTTCGGCCTCGGTGACCTCGAGGCCGCGCAGGGCCTGGCGGGCTGGTACTTCAATGACCCAACCCATCACGAGAATCGCGACTGGTGGATAGAAACGCACCTAGCCTGCTGTCTCGCCGTGCTTGGTCGTGACGCACAGGCGCTGGACAAACTCGAACAGACCCTGCGGAGTCCCCGTGTAGCGCCCGCCTACGTGTTCGAGGACGCCCCTTGTTTTCAGAAGTTTGCTGAAGATTCCCGGTACCAGGCTGTGGTCGATCATTTCAGCGCGAGGCGTGCCGAGTTGCGCAGGCGGTTACCCGCGACATTGGCGAGGTTTGGTGTGAGCCTCTAGTTAACAACCGGACTCTGGCTAGAGTTCAACGCCGAACTCGGCGAGTGTGCCAGGCAATTTTTCTCTGAGCCGGGCACGACGGTCCTCCTGGTCTTTCAACACGTCCTGGTACACGGGTTCATCCGCATATTCGCGAAGGCACCGCGCGGCACGCAGTATAGGTTAGTAACGTTAACGCTTGGTTTCCTTGACGCGTGGCAGGATATCGAGCGCTTTCTCGCGTTGTCCCATGATCGAGTAATTGCAGCTGCGGAGCGTCGCTGCCCAACCGACGTCACCCCCCCAGGGAGCATCGTCTTCACCCCTGCTCGCCACGGCGCGTGCGGCTTCAACCAACTCCGGCAAACCGGTGCCGACCATCGCGTCGCCCAGGTAAAACGAGGCCTCGATATCCGACACCGAACGTACGTGGGCGTCGAGACTTTCAAGCGTAACGCCAGCCGATGTCAGGATATGAATGGCCGGCTCAAACGCGTCGGTGGCAAGGTATGCCAAGCCCAGCATATAGCGAACGTTGATGTCGTTCGGCTCATCGAACACCAGTTCTGATGCGTAGTCGATTAGCTCATCGTATCGGCCAAGCTGTAGCAATGTGTTCAGACTGGGCGGCGACTCGAGCCTCAGTGCGGTATCGGCATCGCCAATCAGGGCATACAGGGCGGCCAGTTTCTCAATATGGTCAGGGTTGTTGGGCTCCAGGTCGCGGGCGCGAAGGGTCCACACGATCGCCATATCGACTTCGCCGATTATTTCATATAACAGGCCGACGGCTCGATAGGATTCGGCATTGTCAAATCTCGACTGGATGTTGCGGATAATTTGCCGGACTTCATCGATGCGCCCGTGTTGGCCGAGGTAATCCCCGAGCGCCGCGTGCCTCGAAAGATTTGCGAGATCATTTTCCAAAGCGCGCCGAAACAGCTCGGCCGCATCACCATACTGAACGGATAGCACGTTTAGCCAGATGTAGTTCGCGTAGTTGTGCAGTGCATCGGCATTATGCGGGTTCAGTTCAACGGCTCTTCTAAACGCGGCGCCAGATTCCGGATCTCCGCGCGCCCAGTGGAATTCGCCGAGCGTGTTCTGAACCTCGGAGAGCTGCGCATCGAGTATGAGCGCGGTCCTGATGGGCGCCTCCGCGGCATCGATATCACCAAGGAATAACAGGGCGCCGGCCAGTCGGCTATGGGCAAGCGCGGACTCGGGGTCGGCCTCCGTTGCTTCCCGATAAAGGCGGATGGCCTCGAGCAGTGTTTCGTCGTCGCGTACCTGCCGCTCACGAACCTGTCGTTCGTAGTAGCGCGCTAGCAACATCAGTTCGTTGGCATCAGCGTCCCGAGTCGCCGGGGCGGTCACTACGTTCTTGGCCTTGGGTAGAACGCGCCGTAGGATCTCTTCGGCAATATCCTGTTGGACGTTCACTAATTCGTTGGCGCCTCTTTCGTAGGTGTCGGACCATACGGAAAGCCCGCTACGGCCTTCGATCAGCTGCACGGATACCCGCAGCCGCCGGCCCTGGCGGCGCAGGCTTCCTTCGACGATGTGCGCCACGCGCAAACTGCCGGATGCCGCAATCGCATCCATGCCCCTCTCTAGCGCTGCAACGGAGGACGATCGTGCGGCGAGCCGCAGCTCCGCTACGCGACCGAGCTGGTCTCGCAGCTCATCGCTCAGTCCCTCGCTGAGATAGGCGTCGCCCTCATCCTGGCTGGCGTTCTTGAAGGGCAGGACTGCGATGCTGTTTGGCAGGATGCCGGGCTGAGACCGCGTTCCCTCGATCGAGGGCTTGATCAACAGGAAGAGG
>CAMYMP010000179.1 GCA_947259435.1 uncultured Woeseiaceae bacterium | reverse complement strand
CTGCAGGATCGTTCCGGCCAGATTCAGGTGCGCCTGGAACGCGACCGTCTCGCCGACGGTGTCTACCAGGACTTCAAGAAGTGGGATGTCGGAGATATCGTCGCGGCGCAGGGCGTACTGTTCCGCACCCAGACGGGTGAACTCACTGTAATGGCGGAAGAGGCGCGATTGCTCACCAAGTCACTGCGCCCGCTGCCCGAGAAGTGGCACGGGCTTGCCGACCAGGAGACGCGCTATCGCCAGCGCTATGTGGATCTGATCATGAACGCCGACAGTGCGGCGGTCTTCAGAATGCGCTCGGCCATCGTGGCTTACATTCGTGCGTTCCTCGATGCACAGGACTATCTCGAAGTCGAAACGCCGATGATGCAAACGACGCCTGGCGGCGCGATCGCCCGACCGTTTACGACGCATCACAATGCGCTCGACATGCTGCTGTACCTGCGCATCGCGCCGGAACTCAATCTCAAACGCCTGATCGTCGGCGGATTCGAGCGCGTCTACGAAATAAACCGCAGCTTCCGTAATGAAGGTGTGTCGACGCAGCACAATCCCGAGTTCACGATGCTCGAACTCTATCGCGCCTATGCCGATTACGAAGATCTGATCGATATGGTCGAGGCGCTGATGCACGGCATGGCGGACTCGGTACTCGGCACGACGAAAGTGAAATATCAGGGCGAGGCGTTCGATTTCGGTGAGCCGTCTGCCCGGATGACGGTCGAGGAAGTCATCATTCACTTCAATCCGGATCTCGACGCCTCGAAGCTGCGGGATCGTGACTACCTGGTTGGCGTCTGCAAAAAACTCGACATTCCAATAAAGGACAGTTACGGGCCTGGCAAACTGCAGATCGAGATATTCGAGAAGACGGGTGAAGACAATATCCGCCAGCCGACCTTCGTTACGCAGTATCCGACGGAAGTCTCGCCGCTGTCGCGCTGCAACGATGACGATCCATTCGTGACGGACCGGTTCGAGTTCATCATTGCCGGACGCGAAATTGCGAACGGCTTTTCCGAACTCAACGATCCTGAGGAACAGGCCGAGCGCTTCCGTGCGCAGGTAGCCAATCGTGAGGCCGGTGACGACGAGGCGATGGCCTTCGATCACGATTACATCCGCGCGTTGGAATACGGCATGCCACCGACGGCCGGCATCGGGGTTGGCATCGATCGTCTGGTGATGCTGTTCACTGACTCGCCCTCGATCAGAGACGTGCTGTTGTTCCCGCACATGCGGCCCGAGGTGTTCGACTAATCGTCATGATGTTTGCCAGGCAAAGGAGACGAAGCGATGACCAGCTACAAGCTTACTTATTTCGATATTGACGGCGGCCGTGCCGAGCCCATTCGTATCGCCTTTCACGTGGCCGGAATCAAGTTTGAAGATAACCGCCTGACGTTTCCCGAGTTTAGCGAGATGCGTCAGGAGACACGCTTCAATGCGGTACCTGTGCTCGAAATTGATGGCGCCGCCGTGACGCAATCCAACGCGCTCTGCCGGTACGTGGGCAAGATGGCGGGCTTGTATCCAGCGGACGACCTGCAGGCACTTTACTGTGACGAAGTATTGGGCGTCCTCGAAGATGTCCTTCATAAGGTCGTGCCAACCTTCGGCCTGCAGGGCAAAGAACTCCGACTGGCACGCGAGAAACTCGCCGATGGCTGGTTGTCCATCTATTTGCGGGGGCTGGATGAGCTATTGACCCGAGGCGGCGGAGAATATTTTGCCGACAATAGTCTTACCGTCGCTGACCTTAAAGCTTTCGTGCAGACACGCTGGCTGAGCTCGGGCGACCTCGATCATATCCCGAAAGATATTGTCGAACGCCTGGCGCCGGGCCTTGTCAAACACCAGAAGCGTATCGAAGCCGACCCTCGTGTGACGGCCTACTACGCGACTCGCGCGTAGTCGTGGCCTCCGTTGAACTTTCGCTTTGCAGCCGGAAGCGGTCGTTCAGCCAATGTTGCTTTTAATGGCTGCATATGACCCAGAGCGGACCCTCGAATATTCTATGGATGACTGAAGACCGAACTGAAAGTCCGCTACACGGTGGGCGCGTGACTCCGGGCGTCGTTCGCGTTGGAGACACGGTTAGGAAGCCAGCTACGGAAAACTCAGAATTTGTCCGTCGTCTCCTTCAGCATCTCACGAGTAAAGGAAGTGATTTCAGTCCCGATTTTTTGGGGACTGATGAGCATAAGCGCGATGTGCTCACTTTTATCGATGGCGATGTTCCTGAAGAACTCTCCTATTTCGACGAGCCCACACTCTGCGACGCGGCGTTATTGATTCGCAGATTTCATGATTTGAGTTCCGAGTTAGTGGCCCCTCCGGAGACTGCAGTGGGCATCGAGGTCATTTGCCACAACGATCTCTCGCCATGTAACTTTGTTTTCCACAGCGGGACACCAGTGGCGATTATCGACTTTGATGCGTCCGCTCCGGGGTCACGCGCCCACGACCTCGGTTATGCGGCATGGCTTTGGCTGAATCTGGGGTCGCTGGAAATAAGTGTGCTCGATCAGCAACGACGGCTAGCGACGTTTCTCGAAGCCTACAGAGTGCCGAGTCCCGATCCGATTCTTGAATCAATGCTGGAGCGACAGGCTATTTTGATTGAAGAGGGCCGGAGAATTGGGGATGACTCACTATTAGCGTGGGCAACCAACTGCCAAAACTGGACTCGACAAAACCTGCAAACGCTACGCAGCGCTTAACTCGGCTACGAGGCGAGCGTCCGCTTCTGGCCGTTTTCAGCCGGACGAGTGTTACACTCACGAACGACCGCTAGCGTCTCCAGGCAGACGGTCGCAGTTGAGCTCTCGTTTGGAACGCCATTCTTTATTTTGCACATGAACTTATAGCCAAGAAGCCGCATGAAACTCTCGCAACGACTGGCTGTGGCCTTCTGGGCATCGTTCGCCGCAATGATCGCCGTCGAAACCCTGTTCTTCCGGCCTTGGATGAATTCGTCCGAGTACTTTTTCTTGACGGCCCTTTTTCTAACCATCCTGGCCCTAGGATGGGTATTGACTCATTCCAAAGAGAACGATCTTGAAGTCCCGAAGCTACTAAGCATTTGCGTCGTTGTAGCCCCGTTTCTAGCCGTTCCCTACTACAGGTTTCGGTACTTCGGGGCGAAGGCCGGCTTCATATTCCTCGGGATCATTGGGGGAAACTTCGTCGGCCTGCTCTTGGTCGCTTACGTACTGGAATACCTATCCAACGTTGGCCGAGCTGCCTGACAATGCGCTGAACTGGCCGCTTTTTGCCGATAGGCGCCGGTCGCCTGCGTTGAGCTAGAATGACGGCTTCTGACCAAAGCAGACGTTTCTATACCGCTAAGACTGTGAATGTGAGACAGGAAAGATGAACACCGATAACTTATCAGCAATTGCCAAAACACGAATACGCAAGTCACCGTCGAGTGTATTTGCCGCGTTTGCGAATGCCAGTGCGATGAGCAAATTTTGGTTTACTCGACGAGATGATGGCTTAAAAAAGGGCGAATCCGTCTCGTGGTTTATTGGTAGTGGCAAAGATGCAATTTCATTTGATGTGCATGTAGTAGAGCTCAGCGAGCCCAACAAAATAGTCATTGAGTGGGTAGGACACGATGGCAAACCTACGCAAGTCACCTGGTTATTTGAGGAAACCGAGGAAGGCGATACGATCTTGACTATTGAGGAGTCCGGCTTCACCGGCAGTAGCGACGCGATAGTCGAGCGGGCTTTGGACTCTGCGGGAGGCTTCAATCAGGTCATAATCGCTGCCAAAGCACTTATTGAGCATGGCGTTGAATTGAATGTAGTAGCTGACCATGCGTAGGCAATTTACGTCCGATTGAGATCGCAACCTAAAGCAGCCGTTCGCAATCCAATGTACACAGACGTGCTGGAATGATTCACTTTCGCACACGAACTTCGGAAGGGCGTCTCAAATGCCAGATCTTCAGCCTATGCATTTGAAATACAGACCGGCATTGCCAGAAGACGCCGCAGAGTGCGTAGCCGTTCGCGGAAAGACGCGGCAAAACGCTGCCTCGGAAGAATGGCTACGCTCCATCGGCGTCACATCGGAATCTTGGGGAGAAAATATTCGCTCTGGCGCGCTGCCGGGTCACGTCTGCACGGTCGATGGGAAGATAGTTGGATTCTGCTTCGGCGCGCGTGAGACCGGAGAGATAGAAGTCGTTGCACTGCTTCCTGATTTCGAGAATCGTGGTATCGGTCGAGAATTGCTGGACA
>CAMYMP010000178.1 GCA_947259435.1 uncultured Woeseiaceae bacterium | reverse complement strand
CTCGCGGTCGCTTTGTTCCTCGGTCATCTCATAGTCTGTACAAAATCGTTCGGGCGCACGCCAGCTGGTACGTGGATCCGGCAAACGTCCCAAGGCTCGGTCCAGTTCGATGAGTCGCCGCGGCCCGAAGCGCCGCGCAAATCCTTCCCTTGGTAAACGCAGGCAATCACCGATGTTGCGAATACCCATACCGCTCAGCGATTCGCGGACAGCATTAGGCCAATCGAGGCACGTAAGCGACACCGTGCGCAGAGCAGTTGCGATGTTTGCAGTGTCACGAATACAGGCGCGACGACCGCTCTTCGCCAGCCATGTCGCCGCAAGTGGCGTCGGTGCAATTGCCAGTAAAGCGCTAAAGCCCTGCTGCTCGAGACCCGCAGCAATTTGTTGTCGCAGACTCAAAAGACCGCCGTATAAACGCAAACTGCCTGCGATTTCCACGAGCAATACATCGGCGTCTGCAAAACAGACTACCGAGGTGAACTGTTCCAGCCAACACGAAAGATTCTCCAGCGCTTGTTGTTCTGCAATCTCACTCCGTGGCTCAACACTGAGCGTTGGTAACAGCGAGAGCGCAGCATTTGCCGACTGGCCCGGCATGATGCCGGCAGCTTCGGCTTTTGTGGAAGCCAGCAATACACGATGGATGCCTTGCTGTTCCGCAACGACTGCTCTGGCCTCACCCCCGTGCCCACTGGCTTCGAGCGGCAGCTTCGGCAGGTAGATGCAAAACCAGAGCCGTTTGAGAGCAGGTGTGGTTACAGCCTGCGGCTCTGCCCCGGGCTCCTCAAGCGCTAAAGAATGTTGGTCAAACAGCCCCCGAGAGGAGCGATGATGTCGTGCCGTCGGCATGAGCTAAAGCACATCATGCAATACGGCAGGCAGGCCGCCACGACTCTTCAAAATATGCAAGCGTGTGCCCTCACCGCTTGATAGCAGTTCTATGCGCAATGCTGCCGCAGAGGGTTCGGTACGCGCCATAGGCGGGCGAAACGCGACGGCCCAGCTGTTACCCTTTTCGGCCGCCAGTTGCAAACGCCGGCCGGCCTGATCATCGAGCGCGTCGGGCCACAACAAAACGGCAGCGCAAGTCCCTGACGACAGCGCCTGTTCGGCTGACCAAAGCACTTCGCTGTCATTCTTCGGGCGCACGATGAGCATGCGTGACAGATTGATACCCCACTGTTGTAAAGCCGGTGGGTAAGGCTGAAACGGCGGCGCTACCCAGGCGATCCAGCCCGGCTCGGCATAGTTGGCATTCTCCGCATTGCCATGCTCGGCGCTCAGCGCCGCAAGCGCCGGCATCAGCAAACGCAATTCACCGATGCCATAGTGTTCGACAAGAATTTCGGTCAAGGAACATTGCGGCCAGCCGCCCCCGGGAAGATGGCGATCGAGTGCCTCATAACCGCTGCTGAGCCCGGGAGCCGTATGAGCCTGGCTATGGCCGCGCCAGAGACGCGGGTTCTCGAGCAGTTTTTCCAATGAGGATGGATCGCGCCGCATCTCGACAACACTTAATGCAACGGCATGCCGTCACGAATAACGCCGACGACAACTCCCTCGATCACCATCGCCTGCTCCTTCAGATCGACTTTTATCGATTCGAAATCTTCGTTTTCAGGCAACAACTCGACGACAGAACCCTTCTGGCGATAGCGCTTAACGGTAACTTCGTCATCGAGCCGCGCAACAACGATCTGGCGGCTACGCACTTCGGGCGTTCGATGCACGGCCACGAGATCGCCATCAAGAATGCCGGCATTTTTCATACTCATGCCATAAACCCTGAGCAGATAATGCGGTTTCGGACTGAAAAGCTGCGGATCGAGCTTGTAATGCGTCTCGATGTGCTCCTCTGCGAGAATGGGACTGCCCGCCGCAACCCGACCAACGAGCGGGAGACCCATCTGTTCCCGCAGAGAATCTTTAAGCTGAATACCGCGCGACGCGCCCGGCACGAGTTCCAGGACGCCCTTCTTCTGCAGCGCCCGCAAGTGTTCCTCGGCTGCATTAGCCGACTTGAACCCGAGTTCGCGCGCGATCTCGGCACGCGTCGGTGGCATCCCGGTTTCGGCCATAAAATCTTGAATCATCTCGAGAATTTGCGTTTGTCTTGGGGTCAGTGGGCGCATTTGAGCAGTCCTGTATATATAAACAGTGCATGTGATTATATACAGTACTCTGGACAGTGCAAGCGTAGCTTCGACCCTCTCGTGGATCGAAGGGACATGCTGGCTGGGCGTACTCTCGCTTAACCTCGCTTGCCGTCCATGGCTCGCTCGGATCGTTCTCCGCTTGCTTTGGCGTCCTGCGTCGCAGCGCTACGCACGACGCTCGAGCACGCCCACTGCCAGCATGCCCCTTTGATCAAGTAGGAGTGTCGCCCGAAAACGACAACCCACAATAAAAACAGGTATTTTCATTGCGAGAAGCGACGGTTTGGGAAATAATGCGCCTGCAATTATGTCCCCAACAGAGGAATCTTGGATAATGAAGAAGACCGCACTCAAAATAAGCGCACTGCTGCTCGTCGCCACACTGGCTACAGGCTGCGCCAGCACCGCTGAAAGCGACGCAACAGCAAACCGCGCAGCTGCTGACGCTGCTGCTGCTGCCTCAGCCGCCGAGGCTGCTCGTGCAGCTGCTGATCGTGCAGCCCAAGCTGCCGCCCGCGCTCAGAGCACTGCCGATCAGGCGCTGTCTGCCGCAACGGAAGCCCAGGCTTGCTGCGAAGCAAACCGCGAGAGCATGGAGCGCATGTTCCAGAAGTCGATGTCGAAGTAATTAACGACTCAGGACTTCTAATGAAACGCCGCGCTTGTCGCGGCGTTTTTTATTTCCCGTTTTATTTCCTGTCCGACGGGTATCGGAATCCCGTCCGAACGGTCGACAACCTGCTCGGCAAGATTCCAGTCCAGCTGTCCAGCGCGCTCGCCGGTCGTGTCGATGAATTGTTGGGTCACATACGTTAACGGATCCTGGGCGACGACAACCTCGGCATCAACGTCGGACGCGACCGGATCATCAGTCGCGCCTTCCTCAAGCTCTGCATCTGCAGCCTTAGCCGGGACTGCTACTTCTAGAATCGGGTGGACTTCCATGACCAGCTGATCGCCGTCCCAGCCCATCTTGACAGGCTGGTTCACGATTCGAACTCGCGTGTTCAAATCGATCTGCGCAAACAGGTACTCGATGTCCTCGGGAAACATGCGCACACAACCGTGAGTCACACGCATGCCGACGCCTGCGGGGCGATTGGTCCCGTGAATCAGGTACCCGGGCAATCCCAGACGCATCGCATACTCGCCCAGTGGGTTGTCCGGCCCGGGCGGAACAATTCTCTCCAGCGGCCGGCCATCCGCGGCATGTTCATCAAGCACTGACTGCGGCACATACCAGTTCGGATTACGAACCTTGGATATCACCTTGGTCATACCGAGCGGTGTTTCCCAGTCCATGCGGCCAATGCTGATCGGATAGGTCATCACGTAGGCTGTCTCACCGGGCTTGACCTCCGGAAAGTAGTACAAACGATACTCGGCGAGGTTCAGCACGACACCGCGCCGTGGCCCCGATGGCAATACGAAGCGTGTCGGCAATACGATTTTGGTACCAGTTCCGGGGACCCAGACATTGACGTCCGGATTGGCGCGCACAACGTCCTCGTAACCGAGGCCATGGCGGCGCGCGATGTCGACGAGCGTGTCTTCGTGGCGCGCGGTGATTGTGGCCACGGCGCCGATAACGTCGTAGCCCTGTGGCGGTACCTCGTATATCTCAGCCCTCACTGCCGTCACCAGCAGCAAGCCAAGAATCAGAATTGAGCGCACCGGGCGATTCATCTGCCTTTTTCTTCCTGCTCTATGACTTCGACCTCGCATTCTGCGGCGGCAAGCCAATCCTGCATCGCTTCGCTCTCCAACACGCGATGCGGATAAAAACCGGCCGATTCGGGCACTTTGATACCGTAGGTGCGAAAACGCAGCACGACCGGTGCATACATCGCATCCGCCACACTGAATTTGCCGAACAGCCAGCCGCCGTTGCCGCTGAAGCGACGGTGACAGTCCGACCATATAGCGATGACGCGATCAATATCATCTGTCAATGTATCGGGCAACGGAACCTCCCGGCCCATTGCCCGGCAGTTCATCGGCATACATTCCCTGAGCACAGGAAAACCCGCGTGCATTTCCGCACAGATACTGCGCGCATGAGCCCGAATATCTGCATCCTCGGGCCACAGGTTTTT
>CAMYMP010000177.1 GCA_947259435.1 uncultured Woeseiaceae bacterium | reverse complement strand
TTCCCTGTACATGCTCATAGAAGGCATCAGCATGTAGTACTTGCCGAGGTCCGGCCGAGTGATGACTACTGAGGGCATGCCACCGTAGTCCATTTCCATACGCATGTTTTCGCCGTCTTGCCGCACGAAAGATTCCAGTCGACCTTCTTTCATTTCCATGTGCCGCGTGCCGCTAAAAGATGCGTTCTTGTCGATGCCAAACTTCTCCATGTATTCCTGCATGTCCTGCGAGTCCTGCGCGTAGGCAGTACATGAAAGCAGCAAAGCTGTTATTGCGATAATTATCGTGCGCATAATGATTCCTCTATTCCAAGATCAGGGTTGTTGGTGCCGCCGCCCAGGTTTGTTTCACATCTTCGCCAAAGCAGCGAGTCGTGTAGAAGCTGCCAAACGGCTGAATGATTTCGCTTTCCGACCAGCCGGAGACCTAAAACCCGCGCTGGCGCTAGGCCCACCGCGTCCAACGATTTTCCATGGCGCGGAAGATGTCAGCACTTCGAAGTCGTCGTGCAGCCTCATGTCGTCGCAGTCGCCGATGTATTCGCTCCTGGCCTGAGCACCTTTCCTTCCTGTTCGCCCCGGCAGTTCCGGTGTTCCCGAGCTTGCTTTCAGCCAGATTAGAAGCATGGCGTCGTCTGTACCTCGGTAAGCACGCCCATTTTTTGGTTTGGCATACCTATTTTTCGCGCCCGGCTGTGGCCATGTGTCGCGGCACTGGCCGACCGACTACCCTGAAAAATACGGTCCCAGGGCCGCTATCTACCCATTTTTTGGCCTTTTTGCCGTCTATGCGCTTACTTGTCTGCAGTGCCGGCAAGTGATAACCATGCATATGGCAGGTAATTCGAGCGCAAGTTTTTAAGGATTTTGTGGGGATGCTGGTCGAACGAGAACAACCCGTTCAGGCGCTACTCGACCTTGCGAGAAGCGCTGCTGGCGGTCGTGGCGCGATTGCGCTTGTAGGTGGCGAAGCGGGAATCGGCAAGACCGCCTTACTCGAAGAGATGCGGCTCCGGGCCAGCAGCGAGTGCAGCGTTATCTGGGGTGGTTGCGATGCGCTGTTTACACCACGCATCCTCGGGCCCGTCCATGACATGGCGCAAGCGCTGGGACCGGAGGTCTCGCAGCTACTGGCGGACGGCGGCCAATCGTCGCAGCTCTTCGCCGCGGTGCTCCGACGGATCGAGTCATCGGCCGAGCCAATGATTCTGGTATTCGAAGACGTACATTGGGCCGACCACGCGACATTGGACCTGTTGAAATACCTGGGTCGACGCGTTTCAATGCTGCGCACGGCCCTGGTCATGAGCTTCAGGGACGATGAGGTCGCTTCCGATCACCCCCTGACCCAGGTCCTGGGAGAGCTACCGCCGTCCTGCACGCACCGCATCGAATTGCTGGCCCTCACGCGCGAGGGCGTCAATGCGCTCGGCGCGGCAGGCGGCCACGTCGGCAACGAGGTCCACGCGATCACCGGCGGCAACCCGTTTTTTGTGACAGAGCTGCTGGCCTGCCGGGACGATCTCCATGAATCGGTTCCGGCTTCCGTCAAGGACGCCGTCGGTGCACGACTGAATCACCTGGCGCCCGCCGAGCGCGAGTTTCTTGAGACGATCAGTGTCATACCGGGTTCGGTACAAAAACACGTAATCCACGCGCTGTTCGGAGATAGCGGCGAGACCCTCGCCATGGCGTGCGTCGGGCGCAACCTTTTGATGCAGGACGTCAACCAGTCGCTACGCTTTCGCCACGAACTGGCACGCCTTGCGACGTTGTCCCGAATCCCGGGAAGCAGCCAGAGAGACAACCATGCACGCGTGCTCGACGCCATGCTGGACCACGGCGGCGAACAAGCACTCGATCGCCTGGTTCATCATGCGGCCGGCGCGCTCGATGGCAGACGCGTGCTCAAGTACGCGCCTCGCGCAGCGTCAAAAGCAACGTCAGTGGGCGCACATCGTGAAGCCGCGGCACATCTCGCCACGGCGCTGAAGTTCGTTGATAAGGCCGAACCGGAGGCGGCGGCACAGCTCTACGAAGACTGGGCCTATGAAGCGGGACTTGCGCTGCATATCAATGATGAAGTTCTGGAAGCACGGCGACATGCGATCACGCTTTGGCGCGCCATCGGTCGCATGGACAAAGTCGGTGAAAATCTCCGCTGGCTATCTCGACTGCACTGGTATCGCGGTGAGGCGGCCGAGGCAGGGCGATTCGCGGATGAAGCGGTCCGCATTCTCGAAGATACACCTCCATCATCGGAACGGGCGATGGCTTACAGCCTGCGCTCGCAGCTGCACATGCTCAACGATCGCATGGATGAAGCGGTCGAGTGGGGTAATCGGGCGCTGGAGCTCGCGGCAGAGTTCGACGATGACGAAGTCCGGATCCATGCACTCAACAACGTGGGTACCGCGCTTATCTTTCGCGACAAGCCGGAGGGCATCGAGCTACTCGAGGAGAGCCTCGCACTCGCGATGAAAGTTGGCCACCACGAACACGCTGCGCGCGTGTATACGAACCTCGCTGAGTACGGTGTCGAGTTCCGCAACTTCACGCTGGCCGAACGAATCATCCGTGAAGGGATAACTTTCGATACGCAGCATGATCTCGATTCATGGACGCATTACCTGGTTGGCAGACAGGCTCAGCTGCGCATGGAGCAGGGCCGCCTTCGGGACGCGGAGACGATTGCGAGTGGTGTTCTGAAGCTCAATCGTCCAACGCTGCTGATGAAACTGCCTGCGCTCATCGTACTTGCCAGGGTGCGGTCGCGCCTCGGCGCACTGGACGCCCAGGAACTCGGCGCGCAGGCTCTACGAGACGCACTGGCGACAGACGAAGCTCAGTACCTCGTGCCGGCGCTGCTCAACCTGGTCGAGGGCGCGTGGCTCGACGACAAACATCGATCGGCCGCTGAACATCTTGATCGGCTTGCGAGTGTTGGAGCGGCCCAGATGCACACATGGAATATTGGCGAAGTAGCAGTCTGGGCGAGGCGGCTGGACGTCGAACTGCCTCCTGGTTTCGACGTTCGATTGCCGCCGCCGTTAGCCGCTGAGGTCGACGGCGACTACGAAGCAGCGGCGAACGCCTGGGAAGACCTTGGCGCAAATTACTCCGCGGCGCTTGCCCTGTTGCAGGGCGGCGCAGAGTGCACCGTTGAATCAGTCACCCGAGCGATCCGACTTCTAGACCCGATCGAGGCGCGGCCCGCCGCAGCGAAGGCACGAAAAATCGCGCGCACTCTCGGCATCGCCCAGCAGATGCCGCGATCCCGGCGCGGTCAATACAGCGCGGCAAGAAACCATCCCCTGGGGCTGACCAGGCGCGAGCAGGACATACTGAGATTTGTTGCGAACGGCGCTACCAATCGCGACATTTCGGAAGCGCTTGCCCGGTCGCAGAGAACCGTCGAACATCATGTATCTTCTGTTCTTGCGAAGCTAAACGTAACCAACCGCATGGAGGCGATGCTACGCGTACAGAATGAGCCGTGGCTGATTCCCGATACGGATGACAAGAACCACCAGGGCTAGCGCCTGGAATTTGTGAATCATCGAACCACCGACACGCGTATTTTCAGAATTGAGAATCAACAATCCTCAGGAATCCGTCAGGAGCTTTTTCTATATAATGCGCCGATGCCTGAATTCCTCGAAAAACCAGAACGGCGCAAGTACCGCCGATTCCAGCAACTAGTCGACTCGCTTCCGCAATGAGTCGCGTCTGCGTAACCGGAGCAGCGGGGTTCATTGCGGGCCACGTCATTATCGACCTTCTAGACGAAGGTCATGCCGTTCACGCGACCGTGCGCGACCTCGGTGACGACGCCAAGCGTTCGCATCTCGATGTGCTCAAGGAGCGGTATTCCGGGAAGCTAAAGTTGTTCCAGGCAGACCTGCTCGAACCAGGGAGCCTCGATGCCGCGCTCGAGGGTTGCGATGCGTTGATCCATACCGCCGCAGCCGTAATCCTGACTGCGCCCGACCCGCAAAAGCAGATCATCGATGTGGCGGTCAAAGGCACGCAGAACGTGCTCGATTCCGTTGCCAGGACGCCGAGTGTCAAACGCATCGTCATGACCTCGTCGATTGCCGCCGTACTGAGTTACGACCAGCAGGACAAGACTTATACCGAAGACGACTGGTGCACGAGCGACGACATATGGCTGGACCCCTACGGCATGGGCAAGACGCAGTCGGAGCGCTTGCTGTGGGAGTTCGCGGACAAGCACGCCGATCGTGTGCAGGCGGT
>CAMYMP010000176.1 GCA_947259435.1 uncultured Woeseiaceae bacterium | reverse complement strand
TCGAGCAGCTGGTTCTGAATCTGAATGTAAACGCGCCCATGCGGATCGCTGAGCAGCTGCGATGGGCCGCCGTACTTCACAGCCTCGCCGCCCGCCCAATACTGGGTGGCGATCGCGATCGAAGTCAGAGCAGCAACGACTACGACGATCGCCGGATGGACTTTCATCTCCAGATTCATCCCCCCAGACTAGAGCATGCCGCCACCGGGGGGCGGGACACGGTCCACAATTGACGCGTCGGATCGGGGTCGGCTGAGAACAGATCTAGCTGATCAGGGGCTTTAGCCGATCAACGATATTGGATAGTTCCGGGCGGTTTTCGCGCAGTTCCTCCAGGGACATGCCGGCCAGCTCATAGGGAAGGACCAGCCAGTCTGAGGTCTCGTGTACGAAGTAGTCGGGGACGCGTACGGTGTCGCTGGCCGGCCGATACCAGACGGTCGCGATGCGAATGTCCTGCGGCAGGTTGCGGCGGGTCTTGACGGTCAGCTGATCGACGACGGCCTGGACGCTCGACCCGGTGCTGTAGACATCATCTACGATCAGCAGCGAGTGGTGGGAACACAGGTTCTCGAGCAGGTACTGCAGGCCATGCACGCGGATCGCCTCCGCTTTGCTGACCATTTCGTCGTAACTCGGTGCCCCCCGATACGATGTGCGTATCGCGATGTGGTCAGTCTTGATCCCGAGAAATTCGAGGCCCTCCTGCACGGCGATGCCGACTGCGCTGCCGCCGCGCCACAGCCCCACGAGGAAATCGGGCTGAAAGCCGTCCTCAGAGATCGTGGCGGCCAGTTGAAAAGAATCTCTGAGGAGATCGTCCGCGGCGACAAATCGCTTGTTCATTGTTATTCCGAGTCTGCGGTACGGTAGAATCCGGTCAGGGCATTATAGCGACAGCCGCGAGTCCCAATACAAGAAAAAGCGATTCAAGAGAGTAACAATGGACAAAATCGTACTTTCGGCCCAGGAATTGCTCGAGGACTCGTTTCGCCTCGGTCTCCAGATTCTTGAAAGTGGCTACAAACCGACGCTGATCATCGCCATCTGGCGCGGCGGAACGCCGGTTGGCATGGCCGTCCAGGAAATCATGTCCTATTGCGGCGTCGAATCGGACCATATCGCGATTCGCACGTCGTCCTACGTGGGCGTCGACGACCGGGGCAAGGTTGCCGTGCACGGCCTGAACTACATCATCAAGAAAATCTGCCATGACGACCGTGTTTTGATCGTCGACGATGTCTTCGATACGGGCAATACGATCGTCGCGGTCATAGACGAGTTAGCCAAACGTGCGCGCGGTAACATGCCGGACGACATTCGAGTCGCGATGCCCTGGTATAAGCGAAGCCGCAACGAGACAGACATCGAGCCTGACTACTTCATTCGCGAAACCGCCGAGTGGCTCGTTTTTCCCCACGAACTCGACGCGCTGACTCCCGAGGAACTGAGCCAGGCTCGACCCGACATCGCCACGATTATCGAGGGCGCTAAGAAACACAAAGCAATCGCCTGAGGCCGCTTGGTGACCATACGAAGGGTCTGCGTCTACTGCGGTTCGAGTCCGGGCGGCAATCGCGCTTATGCCGATGCTGCGAGGGACCTGGCCCGCGTGCTCGTGGAAAATGACATCGAGCTGGTCTATGGCGGCGCATCCAAAGGCACGATGGGCGTTCTGGCCGATACCGTGCTTGAACACGGTGGGGCGGTGCATGGCGTCATTCCCGGGATGCTGCAGGACAAAGAGATCGCCCACACGGGTTTGACCGAGCTACACGTCGTAACGACGATGCACGAACGCAAGTCAATGATGGCCGCCTTGTCGGATGGCTTCATCGGGCTACCCGGCGGCTTCGGAACATTGGAAGAGCTGATCGAGATGCTGACCTGGGGCCAGCTGCAGTTTCACGACAAGCCCTGTGGCGTTCTCAATGTACTCGGCTACTTCGATAAGCTGCTCGAGTATCTTGATCACACGCAAAGAGAAGGATTCCTGCGTGCCGAGAATCGCGCCATGCTGTTATGTGACGATGATGCTGCCGGGCTGTTGAATCAGTTCGAACGCTATGCCGCGCCGCAAATCGAGAAGTGGGTCGATTAGAAACACAGTCGCAGCGTGCCCTTCGCCGGCGAGCTCAGGTTTTGCGCAGACATTGAGTATTGGATGCCTATGCGACGGCCCTTCAGGGCTGAACCCACGCAGATTCTCAATGGCGTTGAGAAAATCTCAACGGGTTCGTCTGCCCGGATTTCGTCGAGCTTGCCGGACACCTGGATCGCATTATCACGCGGCGTAACAGCAGGATACCTGGACTGCTCCCGGGAAGTACGCTCAGTGAAGCCGTTGCCTCGTGGCAGCTTTGGTAATTGTCCGGCGACACGAAACTCCTCATGAATCGGAAACAGTAGAGAGTACGACACGTGTTGCAGCGGCTCATCACTCTGACTGAAGACAACAAGCTGTATGCTGGTCGCGTGTTCCTCATAAAGGAAATGGTCATCGTGATCTTGGTATTGCTGCTCCAGTTGCTGCATTTCCGCCACGATGTCCTCGGTCGATCGATCTTCGTACGGCTGGTCGCTGCCGAAAACGCGTGCGAACGTCAGGCGGGCGACGATCGAGCTGACATATGAAGTATTGACCTGGTTCTTCGCTTCAATCATCTCCTGCAGCTTTGCACCGGCGATGGCGGACGGCAGTTCGCTGAAATTGCATGTCGCCACTTTCAATTTCTTGTGAATAATCTCGCCCGGAAACCCGATTTCTATGTTTGCCGCCGAAACCGAATCCTGAAATTTCTTCTCAAAAAGCGCCAGTAACTGACGTCGCCCCATCTTGACGGCGGCATCTTTGACGCGCACGTAGGCATCGCCGCGGCGGAGGGTCTCGGAGTGATCGACACGCATCATGTACGGAGAATCCTGACAGTCGCCGATTTCGAACACGCCAACCTGCTTTTCATCAATCGTGACAGCGTTGTACCGGATTCGAACAGCAGGTTCGACATGTTCGCTCACGAGCGATTCGTAGTCAGGATTGCCGGAGAAATCATCGCGTTTGACGCCGCGCAGCCGCTTTCGCCCTTTGGCGTCGAAATCCACGCCCGTTATGATGTAGCGAGGTCCCTCTACCGCCGCGTTTGCCATGGCGAGCACGTCGCGCAGAAAGCTGCGGACGCCGCTGCTACCGTACGCGCGTTTGCGAAACTGCACGCCAGTGGGGGGCGCCCCGGATTGGACAATGTCTGCCAGGCGGTTCATAAGCTAATAACTATGACCCATTATGTTGAAAAGGGGCCGGAACTGTTCGGCATTTCCGGCAAATGACGGCTATGCAAGGCGCGGCCGATTCGCTAATAGCGATTGAATCAACACCGCCGCATTTCTCGGCTGGCGAGATCGCCAGGCTCGTTGCCGAACAGTATGATTTGCGTGGCGAGCTGGATGCGTTACTCAGCGAACGCGACCAGAACTTTCGGCTGACCACAGCCGATCGGCAGCGCTATATCATCAAGATTGCCAACGCCGCCGAGGCCACGGCCACCACGGATTTCCAGATCCAGGCTCTGCAGCACATGGAAAAAAATGGCTGCGCGGTCGCCGTGCCGCGAGTCCTGCCCACCCTCGGCGGCGCCGCCATGACAACCGCATCCAGCGCGGATGCCGAGCACGCCCTGCGTGTCGTCAGCTACCTGCCCGGGCGCCCGCTCGAGGGCATAAAACCCGATACGACGCTTGCGCGACAACTCGGCCGCTGTCTGGCCGAAATCGGTATGGCGTTGCGTGGCTTCGAGCACCCCGGCGACAGCCAGCCGCTGCTCTGGGACATGCGACGCGCTGGCGAGCTGCGACATCTGCTGCAGCACATTGCGGACGCGGAACTCCGCGCCGAAATACAGAATTGCCTGGACGATTTTGCAGACAATGCAGCAGCCAGGCTCGACGCATTACCGTCTCAGGTCATTCACAATGACCTGAATCCCGGCAACGTCCTCGTGACGACGAAAATGCCCGTATCGATCGCGGGCGTGATCGACTTCGGCGACATGATTCGCGCACCGCTCGTTGTTGATGTCGCTGTGGCGGCGTCTTATCTGCGCAGCGATGACGACGATGCGCTGGCGATGCTGACCTCCTTCGTTGGCGGGTATGCGGCGGTCAGGCGACTCGAAGATGCCGAGCTTGAGCTTCTCTACGATCTTGTACGCACTCGGCTGGCCACTACACTTGCAATCCTGCACTGGCGCTTGTCGGCGCGAGGGGAGACAGACCCCTATACGA
>CAMYMP010000175.1 GCA_947259435.1 uncultured Woeseiaceae bacterium | reverse complement strand
AGTGCGAGATCCTCGACGTCGACCCGGCTAACCCACCAAGGCTTTATCACCCTGGCGAAGGAAGCAATGCCGGTTTCGCAGGGCGCACCGGAATCTATGAACTCATCGCCGTAGATGATGAAATGCGCGCAATGATCCATTCCGGCGTGAGCGAACAGGATCTTGAACGCCACGCACGAACCATGGGTCCGAGCATACGTGCGGACGGGCGTCGCCGTGTTCTCGAAGGAAGCACCACGATCGAAGAACTCCTCCGCGTTACCCGAGAAGACTAGTCGTCATAGCATGGGTGCATTCGAATACGTTGCGCTGGACCAAAAGGGCAAAGAGTCCAAAGGTCTGATCGAAGGGGACACGCCCAAACACGTTCGCCAGATTCTGCGCGACCGCAAGATGCTGCCCGTGCAGGTCACCGAGGTAGCCCAGAAAGAAGCAAGACGGCAGAGCACCTTTTCGCTGCGCAGCGGAATCTCGACTGGCGAACTGGCCATGCTGACACGACAGCTGGCATCATTGTCTCAGTCCGGGCTGCCGCTCGAAGAAGCATTGATCGCCGTTGCGCAACAAAACGACCAGCCTCGGACCAAGAGTATTCTGCTAGGCGTCCGGTCACGCGTCATGGAAGGCCATACACTGGCCGACGGACTCGGCGAATTTCCGCAGGCATTTCCCGAACTGTATCGCGCCACGGTTGCTGCCGGCGAACAGTCCGGCCACCTCGACATCGTACTCGAGCGTCTCGCAGACTACACGGAGGCGCGCCAGGAACTCCGGCAACAAGTTACGAATGCTATGGTCTATCCGATTGCGCTCGTGGTTATGGCATTTGCGATCATCAGCTTCATGCTGGCGACCGTTGTCCCGAAAATTGTCGGAGTCTTCGAGAACACCTCAGGCGAACTCCCTGCCCTGACGCGTGGACTCATCGCAACCAGCGATTTTCTGCGTAATCACTGGCTAATACTCATTATCGGCATTGCCGCTGTTGGCTACGGGATATGGTGGTTATTGCAGAAGGACGGGCCAAAGCGCAGCTACCATCGCCTGTTGTTGCGGATGCCCATCACCGGACGGCTAACTCGCGGCATCAATACGGCGCGATTCACTCGCACATTCAGTATTCTCGCCGGAAGTGGCGTACCGATTCTCGACGCATTGAAAATCGGTGCCGAGGTCATCGAAAACCTGCCGATGCGGGATGCGGTTAATGAAGCCTCACTCCGCGTTCGTGAAGGCGCGTCGATCGCCCAATCGCTCGCTGCCAGCAAGCTGTTCCCGCCAATGATGATCCACTTGATAGCAAGTGGCGAAACCGGCGGCAGGCTCGAAGAGATGCTTTCCAGAACGGCGAACTACCAGGAACGAGAAGTCGGCAGCCTGATCGCCACCCTGCTCGGAATACTACAGCCTCTGCTTATTGTTCTGATGGGCGCCGTCGTGATGACCATCGTGCTTGCGATCCTTTTGCCCATCTTCGAAATTAATAACCTGATTCGCTAATTCGTACCTTGCGCAGCCCTATTTTTCGGGGTATACCAATGGAAAATACGGCCTAAGGGGCTGTTTTCCTTAGAACTGGTTGTTGCGCGGAGAGCTAGCAATGAACGGTGAAGTTGATAGCGGTGCCAAAGAGAACGTTGCAGACGATGACTTCGAGCCGGAAGACACTGTCGTTTTGACTGATGTTGTTGATGTCGACAATGTCGGCGATATCTCTGTTGAGATCAACGTCGAGGAGCTGATTGCCAAGATTGAAGCCGGCGAAGGCGACGCCGAGGAGCACAAGAAAGAAATCCGGCGCCGCCTCGACGAACTCGAGGAACAGCGAAGGATCGAGCAGGAACTCGGCGGCACTTTCAACTTCAATCTCGACGACGATTTATAGGAACTGACACGGGCGGGCGACCGCGGCCGGCATGTGCGTTATCTCCATGGCTCGCTGCGCTGCGCTTTACTTCCGATAACGCACATCCCGTCCACGCCCGCCAAGCGGTAGATTTTTAGCGAAAGTCCCTCGAAGTCACAACGAGGTTACCCAGCATGTCAGTGTGGTCGATGAGTTTTCTCGCGATTACGTGAATGACCTGCCCTTCAATTTGAAGTTCTCCCTGAACTCCCATCAGTCGCGCATTCAATAGCGCCGCACGGTAGTCTTCTGCAACCTGTTTCCAGACGATGAGATTGATGTGTCCCGTTTCATCTTCGAGGGTCACAAATGTAACGCCGCTTGCCGTTCCGGGACGTTGCTTGGTGATGACGAGGCCCGCAATACGGACGTTGGCGCCACTGATTAGCTCAGACATTCGTTGTGCCGGCAAATACCGATAGCGGGCCAGTCGGTGGCGCAACAGGTGCATTGGGTGCCGTCCAAGCGTCAAACCAAGACTTTGGTAGTCCGCGACAATGTCCTGCCCCTCTGTCGGCTTCCTGAGCAGCGGCGCCGCCTCGTAGCGGTCCATTGACCGCAGCAAAGGCGTCGGTTTTTCAGCGCCTGCAACTGCCCATCGCGCCCTGTGGCGATGACCTTCGAGCGCTTCGAGTGCGCCCGCCGACGCCAGCACGCCAAGTTCGCGACGATCGAGCCCGACTTCTTCAAGTAGTTGCTGAATGCTGTGATAGCCTTTCGCATCACGCCGCTCGACAACTCGCCGTCCTGCCTCTTCGGCGAACCCTTTGGCCATTCTGAATCCCAGACGCAGCGCCGCCGCACCATCATCCCGGGCTTCCAGTGTGCAATCCCATTGGCTTCGATTGATATCGACGGCCCTGACTTCAACACCATGCCGGCGCGCATCCTGGGTAAGCTGCGCGGCAGAGTAGAAACCCATCGGCTGACTGTTCAGGAGTGCCGCCGTGAACGCGGCCGGCTCATGACATTTCAACCACGACGACACATACACGAGCAAGGCAAAACTTGCCGAATGAGACTCGGGAAAACCATATTCGCCAAAGCCTTCGATCTGACGAAATATCTGCCGCGCGAACTGCTCCTCATAACCACGCTCACGCATGCCGGCAATCAGCTTGTCCTCGAACGGTCCGAGTCCGCCGCGCCGTTTCCACGCCGCCATCGCGCGCCTGAGCTGGTCGGCCTCCCCGGGCGTGAATCCTGCCGCAACGACAGCGAGCTGCATGACCTGTTCCTGAAAGATCGGCACACCGAGCGTGCGCTGCAATACGCCTTTGACAGCGTCGCTCGGATAGTCGACGGCCTCTTCACCGTTACGCCGGCGCAGATACGGGTGCACCATATCGCCCTGAATCGGGCCTGGCCGGATAATCGCTACCTCGATGACGAGGTCGTAGTAACAACGTGGCCGCAGGCGCGGCAACATCGCCATCTGTGCACGTGACTCTATCTGGAACACCCCCATCGTATCGCCATCGCAGATCATGTCGTAGACGAGCGGGTCCTCGGCGGGCACCGTGGCAAGCGTTAATTCCTGGCCATCGAATTCGCGCAACAAATCGAAGCTGCGGCGAATCGCCGTCAACATACCGAGGCCGAGCACGTCGACCTTGAGCAGGCCGAGGTCCTCGAGATCGGTTTTCTCCCACTGAATCACGGTCCGATCCGGCATCGCCGCATTCTCGACAGGCACAAGTTCGGACAGCGGCCCGTTCGAGATAACGAAACCGCCGACATGCTGTGACAGGTGACGTGGAAATCCGAGTATCTCTCTGACCAGATACAGGAGCCGTTTGATAATCGGACTGTCCGGATCGAGACCGGCTTCGAGTACGCGACTGTCATCGACGCGCTGCCCGTCCCACCACTGCATCGAGCGCGCCAAGCGGCTAACCTGCAGATCACTCAGGCCCAGCGCTTTACCGACATCTCTCAGGGCACTGCGCGGCCGGTAGGTGATGATGGTTGCGGCAAGCGCAGCACGATGTCTGCCGTATTTCCCGTAAATGTACTGAATGACTTCCTCGCGGCGCTCATGCTCGAAGTCGACATCGATGTCGGGCGGTTCGTTGCGTTCTTTGGAGATGAAGCGTTCGACAAGCGTTGCCATACGTCCTGGATCGACCTCGGTAATTCCAAGGCAGTAGCACACCGCTGAATTCGCGGCCGAGCCCCTTCCCTGGCACAGAATTTTCTTCGAGCGTGCAAATGCGACGATGTCGTACACGGTCAGGAAGTACGGCTCATAGCGAAGCTCGGCGATGAGTCTGAGTTCATGCTCGACCAGGTCGATGACCTTGTCCGGGATGCCGTCAGGCCAGCGTCTGCGCATGCCCTGCTCGGTCAGGTATCTGAGATAACCCGTCAGGCCAACGTCTGCGCATGCCCTGCTCGGTCAGGCATCTGAGATAACTTGCCGGCGTATCACCGTCGGGCACGATTTCGTCGGGATACTCGTAACGCAATTCGTCCAGAGAGAAATCGATCGTCTCTGCAATTCGCACGCTCTCGGTCAGCAGTTCCTGCGGATAGACGTGCTTCAAAACCTCGAGCGAGCGCAAGTGGCGTTCGCCGTTTGGATACAATGCAAAACCGGCATTGTCGACCGTAACGCCTTCGCGTATCGCCGTCAGCGTATCCTGCAGAATGCGCCGCGACCGGCAGTGCATGTGCACATCGCCGCATGCAACGAGCGGTAGCTTGAGTCTGCGGCCCTCTGCATAGAGTTTTTTGAGCTGCCTGCGCTGCTGACCATCGGCAAGCAATTCGACGGCGATCCACAGGCGATCGCGAAATGTTTCACGTATCCAGTGGTCCTCGACATCGAGGGACAGAGCATCGTCAGGCACCCAGAGCACAACGCAATCCGCGAGGCCATTCTCGAATGCGCGGCGCGTTAACTCATACGAGCCTTTGTCCGCCGCACGCCGGGCCTTTGTGATCAACTCACAAAGCGCTGCATAACCGTTCTGATTCTGCGCAAGCGCTATAAGCTTGCGGCCGCTCCTGAGACGCAGTTCGGAACCAATGATGAGCTTGCTGAGCCCATGTTCCTTCGCGGCCGTGTGCGCCCGAACAATGCCTGACATCGTGCACTCATCTGTAATCGCGAGCGCTTCATAGCCGAGCGCGGCAGCGGTCTCTACTAGTTCCTCAGGATGTGAAGCACCGCGCAAAAAGGTGAAATTACTGAGGGCATGAAGTTCCGCGTAACGCGTACGGCCCATTACCCGAAGAAACCGTGCAGGTACCAGGAAACGTTACGACTGCGATTACGAAACACCCACAGGCGCATACCGCGTGGATTAACGGCCGTGTAGTAATCACGTGCAATACCGTTCTCATCCCACCAGCCGGTCTCGAGCCGTTCGGGGCCTTCGAGAATCCTCAGCCGGCCCTGATGCAACGGATAACCTTGATCAAGCCGTAGCAAAGCGGGCTCCGGCAATATCCAGAGCGGGCGTTGTACTCCCATCCGTATTGCCAACACGGTGCTGCCTTTCTTGCCAGAGAGCAGACCCTGCGGACGCCACGCGAACTGCGGACGATGTTCGGCAACGATTGTCACCCCGGCAACGGATTGATTACCGACACGCGCGATGAGGCGCTCGGCAAGTTGTTTCATCGAAAAACGCAGTCCTTGCCTGGCAGCCTTAACCTGAAATCTCAAACGCCCGGTCTCGGCCCGTACCGCCTGAGAGTGACCGCCGCGCAGGCGAACCGATATTACAGGCTCAGGCAATGTCAGCTTCTCGAAACGAATGCGCAGCAAATCGAACCAGTGCTCGGTCAGGTGCTCGGCCTCGGCACAGCCCAATTGCAACTGGGTAGCGGGACCGCGCAAGTGAAAAAAGCTGAACAACAAGCGCTGCACGCCAAGTTGGCGTGTCAGCAAAAAACGTTCGAGCGAAAGCAATAACTCACGACAGATTGCGAGCAATAACTCGCGGTCGCTTTGTTCCTCGGTCATCTCATAGTCTGCACAAAATCGTTCGGGCGCACGCCAGCTGGTACGTGGATCCGGCAAACGTCCCAAGGCTCGATCCAGTTCGATGAGCCGTCGCGGCCCGAAGCGCCTCGCAAATCCTTCCCTTGGTAAACGCAGGCAATCACCGATGTTGTGAATGCCCATACCGCTCAGCGATTCGCAGACAGCATTGGGCCAATCGAGGCACGTAAGCGACACCGTGCGCAGAGCAGTTGCGATGTTTGCCGTGTCACGGATACAGGCGCGACGACCGCTCTTCGCCAACCATGTCGCCGCAAGTGGCGTCGGTGCAATAGCCAGTAAAGCGCTAAAACCCTGCTGCTCGAGACCCGCAGCAATTTGTTGTCGCAGACTCAAAAGACCGCCGTATAAACGCAAACTGCCTGCAATTTCCACGAGCAACACATCGGCG
>CAMYMP010000174.1 GCA_947259435.1 uncultured Woeseiaceae bacterium | reverse complement strand
ACGATGCCAATAAGCATCAACATCAGGCCGAATCCCCGGCCGATCTGGCTGGAAATGAAGGTTGCCGATCGCAGGTCGCCTTTCCGCTGCCACAGTGCGGCTCGTAACACCCGGCCACCATCGAGCGGGAAAGCCGGCACGAGGTTGAACACAGCAACGGTCAAGTTGATCAGTGCCATTACGTCGGCCACGCCAATGACAGGTACGGGCCAGCCGCTCGCATTTGCGGTTGCCTCAATCAACCAAAACACATACGCCAGCAAAAAACTGGCAATAGGACCGGCGATCGCCACCAGGAACTCGGACTTCGGGGTCGGCGGCTCTTGCGCCATCTTGGCGACTCCGCCAAATATGAACAGCGTAATGCCACGAATCTGTATGCCGAAGTGTCGCGCCACGAGGGAGTGTGAAAACTCGTGAAAGACGATCGAGAAGAAAACGCCGATCGCGACCGCGATGCCCATCCACGCATAGACGACAGTCGACAGTCCTGGGTACTCCTGCGGGAACAGGCCCGCGCCCAGCGACCAGCTGATCAGCAAGGCGAGTAACAGCCAACTCAGATCAAGCGTAACCTCGAAGACGTAAAGCGAGAACAGCCGGATTTGCCGAAGACCAATCGATTTTTGCTGACTGTGCGCCATCGTCGCTTCTCCCTTCAAAGTCCGAACGGATACCTGTCTGTGGCGAATTCCCATGTTGTGCATATGAAGGATCAGGAATAGTCCCATACATTGTCAAGAAAACAACGGCCATTATTTTTTTCACCATTGCACGTAAATTTGCAGTCCAACGACTCTGTCTTTCTCCATTCGGAAATTATCGACCGCGAAAGTGACAAAGTCAGCTTTCTGCGCCGTGGTTAACCGTACACAACTTCACTTCTGCGCTAACAGGGACGGGGCGAGGCGCCCATACGTGAGTTCCAACTGCGGGAGCATAAGTGTTATCGCGAATTGTCGGCGTTCCGTCATGCACCTATAGTGAAAATGTTGGTTGGAGTTTGAGTTACGAGGAGGCGACCAAGATGAAGAATTTGGGAGTATTCGATAAGACACAGCAAAAAACGGCGCACTGGATCGAAACAGTAGCGAAAAACATGGGCTCAGGGGACATGGAACGCTCGTATCATGTCTTGCGCTCAGTTTTGCATGCGGTTCGCGACCGCCTGCCACCAGATGATGCTGTTCACCTCGGAGCCCAGATGCCGATGCTGGTACGCGGATTCTATTATGAGGGTTGGCATCCGGCTGATAAGCCGGAGCATTATCGGCACAAAGATGATTTTCTGGCCCATATCGCAAGCGATGTACCGAACCTTGACCCGTTACAGCGTGAGCGCGCGGCTGCTGCGGTTTTCTCCGTTCTGAATCAGGAACTCAGTGGTGGAGAAGCCGACCAGGTTCGGCATGCGTTGCCGGCAGAAGTTCGTGATCTTTGGAAATCCACCAGCAAGGGCTGAACATATGGAAATGCCGCTTCAGATTCACTTTCACAATCTTGAGCCGTCTGACGCCGTCGAGTCGAACGTCCGAAAACGTGCCGAGCGTCTGGAGCACTATTGTGACGACATCATCAGTTGCAGAGTTACGATTGAAGCTCCGCACAAGCATCACCACCAAGGCAACATCTACCGCGTCACCATTGACGTCCGAACGCCAGGCGATGAAAGTATCGCAAGCCGCGCCCCCGCTCAGCATCATGCACATGAAGACGTCTACGTCGCCATCCGTGACGCGTTCGATGCGGTGCTCCGCCAACTGAAGGATCACCAGCTCCAAAAGCGCGGCCAGGTAAAATTCCATGAAACGCCGCCGCACGGCAAGATTAACGAGCTATTTCCGGCCGGCGATTACGGGACGATCACTGACAGCGATGGGCGGGAGATCTACTTCCACCGCAACAGTGTAGTGAACGCTGATTTCGACAGCCTGACTATCGACTCTGAGGTGCGATTTGTTGAAGAATTGGGTGAGAAAGGCCCACAGGCGAGCAGCGTACATCTGATTGGCAAGCATCACATCGTGAGCTAGCCTTTGATGCAGACAATCGGCTCAAGCCGGGCGACCTTGCGCGCCAGGCCCGCGCGATCTGCTATATCGACGACACGATGCACATCCTTGTAAGCCAAAGGGGCCTCCTCAGCAACGCCGCGTGACGAAGGACTACGAATAACGATGCCTCGCTCGGCGAGTTCATCGACAACCTGTCGCCCGCGAAACTGGCGTCGAGCCTGCCGCCGGCTCATTGAGCGCCCGGCGCCGTGACAAGCGGAACTCAAGGCTGTCGTCTCGCTCTCGCTTGTACCCGCCAACACATAAGAGCCAGTGCCCATCGATCCGCCGATCAACACCGGCTGCCCGGCGTCTCGCAGGCTCGGCTCGAGATCTGGATTGCCCGGACCGAATGCGCGGGTCGCGCCTTTGCGATGGACGTGTAGCTTGCGTTCGACGCCGCCGACCGTGTGCGTCTCGACTTTACAGATGTTATGTGACACGTCGTAGAGCATCTCGAGTCGTGCGTTCGGCAGCAATCGTGAGAACACAGCACGCGTCAAATGCGCGATGATTTGCCGGTTTGCGAGTGCGCAATTCATGCCCGCGCGCATGGCGCCGAGGTAACGTTGACCAAGCGAAGACAGAATTGGCGCGCAGGCGAGTTCTCTATCGGGTAACACGAGGCCATAATCCGCGGCCGCAAGCACCATCTCACGGAGATAGTCCGTACCGATCTGGTGGCCGAGACCGCGCGATCCGCAGTGTATGCTGACCACGACGTCGTCTGGCACCAGTCCATAGGCCGTTGCGATAGCAGCATCAAATATCTGGGCAACGCGCTGCACCTCGAGATAGTGATTTCCCGAACCGAGCGTACCCATTTCCCGGCGCTGACGTTTTTTTGCATGACTCGAGACTTCTCCAGGGTCCGCATCGGCAATCGAGCCTCGTTCCTCGGTCCGATTCAGATCCTCGGGTTTACCGTAACCCTGCTCTACAGCCCAACGAGCACCGCCACGCAGCATTGCATCCATTTCGCTATCTGAGAGGCTAATCAAACCCTCGCTGCCGAGGCCAACCGGGATGTCTGCGAATAGGGCGTCTGCGAGTTCGGACTTGACAGGCTCAAGCTCGGCAGCCGTCAATCCCGTGTGCATCGTTCGTACACCGCAGGAGATATCGAATCCGACACCGCCGGCGGACACCACACCGCCTGCCTCCGCATCAAACGCCGCAACGCCGCCAATCGGAAAACCGTATCCCCAATGCGCATCCGGCATTGCATAGACTGCACCAACGAGACCAGGCAAAAGCGTCACGTTTCGAAGTTGTTCATAGACCTTGTCGTCCATCTGAAGGACTTGTTCGCGGTCTCCGTAAATGATGCCTGGGACCCGCATAGGTTCTGCAACCGGGATTTGCCAGCGAAAGTCGCCGTCAGGCACTAGTCGATTCAGGTCCATGCGCTGACCCAGGAGGAATCTATACGTCCACTACACATTGCCCACACCAGTTGCCGGATTCGTCGCGCTCGACCGCGAGCGCCGTGTACGTCGCTCCTTTGACTTCGACGACAGGTTTGTGCCTATCACGATCCAGTGCCTCACCCTCGACACACGCCTCCAGAATAGTCCCATGCAACTTCACGCGCCACTTGCCAAACACCATCCGGCGCGTCGCCATCTCATAAATCAGTGCATTCAGCCAGTCAACCAGCAATAAGGCGTCATCAGGTGCTTCGCAATGAATGTCGACAGTCTCTTCGAGACGCACATCCGCCGGGTCCGTCACGACGGCGGTAAGCGCTCTTCCCATCTCCTCGAATAGTCCCTCACGTGTGGCCGAAGTGGCACACAGGCCTATGTCGGCGTCATGCTCAAAATGATTCCAGCCCGGAGAATTTGGGCTTGGTAAAACAACTCGGACGTCCCTGCGGGTCACAATTCACCATTTCCAACACTCGAAACACGTGTTTTTTTCAACTTCATATTATACGCCAATAGCTGGACGGCACGCTGTCAATCCCGGCAATAGCCATGATTTGCCACGCACTGCTATCCCGGCTCGTTTCATGCGCTAATCTATTGTCTGTACCAAGCCTTTTCGGCGCAATCGCCCATCTTTTGCGACGCAGATGATCTTATTGAAGTACCTACCGGCAAGCTGAGTCTTGCCGGTTACGACATTGGCCCCAAACATCGACGCCGCGTTCCGAACAAAGCGAACTTCGAGTACGAGGAAATCGTCGGGAAAGAGTGGAGCCACTGCCTCAAGCGGTTTGTCTCAAAACATC
>CAMYMP010000173.1 GCA_947259435.1 uncultured Woeseiaceae bacterium | reverse complement strand
GCCGCCAATGACAGCCTGCAGGGACTAGGCAAACGCCAGCAAAAACAGCTCGCCGGGTTGCTCAGAAAAGTCATTATCCATCAGGCTGGCAACGAGGGCACAAGCAGCTGAATTTACAATCTACAGCTGCAGTAACCGACCATCGCAATACCCGGGATCACCTTCATGCACTCGCCTTGCTCGTCATTTCTCGGCGTCGACCATCCGTATTTCGAGCGGCGACAGCGTGTCCATGTGCACATCGCGCTGCGGGAATGCGATTACGATCCCGTTCTCCGCGAACAATTCATCGATGCGAAACCGGATTGTGCTGCGAATCTGTCGAAGTTCCCGTTCACCGCTGACCTCGCACCAAAAATAGGCGTCGAATACGACGGCATTGTCGCCGAAGTCCGCCAGGATAATCGCGGGCGCCGGGTCAGCTTGCACCTCCGGTTGTTCCGTGACGGCCTGTTTGATCAGGTCGGCCACACGGCGGACAGGCGATCCGTAGGCGACGCCGACTCTGACTATCGTTCTTATCTGCTGGTCGATCAGCGTCCAGTTGACGACAACACGCTCCAGCATCTGACTGTTTGGCATCAGCAGATGCACACCGTCGGTGCGACGAATTCGGGTCGACCGGTTGCCGATTCGTTCCACGACCCCCTGATGGTCATCGATTTCAATATAGTCGTTGATGCGAACCGGTCGCTCCAGCAGCAATATCCAGCCACTGATGAAGTTATTGATGATGTTTTGCGCGCCGAATCCGACGCCGATAGCGACCGCGCCGGAGACGAAGGCAAAAGCGGCCAGCGGCACGCGCAGCAAGCTTAGCGCCGTCATGACGACGACGACGAGTAAACCGTAAAATACGATTCGCTGCAGGACGTGCGCAGCGTCGGCGCGCATACCGGTTTTCGCCAGCCTGCGCCGGATCAGTCGCTCGATCAGCTTGCTGACCATATAGCCGATCAACAGCAGAACGATGACAAGTGCCAGCTGACTGACGAGAATCGCACCACCGTCGGCGAGGCGGAACAGCGGGAAACTCCAGATCGTTTTGAGTGTCTCCATAGCAGCAAGCTGTCACAATTGGTCAGGTAAGTAGGACTTTACAACCAGCAGGCATGAAATCACACCAAAAACAGCACTCCATGCCGCAGACAGGTTCGGTACCGATTGCTTGCGCGGCAATGCTGTTGTTGTCCGCTTTCACGGGCGCCGAAGCTGACGTTACTTTTGCAGGCCTCGACGCCCGTCTCGAAACGAACGTTCGCGCATTGACACCACTCGCAACCACGAGCTGTGACTCGGCGAGATGGCGCGTCGAGCGCCTGTACCGTGACGCGGACAAGAACATCACTGGCGCACTACAGGCGTTGGGCTACTACGATCCCACGATCACGAAGACCTTGAGTTGGGAAGACGACTGCTGGCATGCCAGCTTCGAGATTCAGGTCGGGGCACCCGTGCGTCTCACAAACGTGGATATTGAAGTTGGCGGCGCGGCGGCCACAGACGAGTCTTTTCTGTCACGTATCGTGACCAGCCGCCCGGCCAGCGGCGATGTACTGGACCATGGGCGTTACAGTGATTTCAAGTCGTCGATGATGCGCGCCGCGATCAACACCGGATATTTCGACGCGGACTACGAGCGCAGCCAGGTGACGGTCGACCGCGAGTCGAGAACCGCCGACCTTGTGATGCGGTTTCAGGGCGGACCAAAATATCATTTTGACTCAGTGACATTTACCGAGGGCATCCTCCGTAACAAGTTGCTGCAGGGCTACACCGATATCAGGGCTGGTGACCCGTACTCAGCCAAGGCTATCAACGATCTTTACGAGGCGCTCAACGGCAGCAGCTACTTTGCTTCCGTGTCAATCAGCACCGAACCCGTCGATACCTCCACGAAGACCGTCCCGGTCAACGTCAGTCTGACGCCGGCGAAACGCCGCGTGTACTCGCTTGGGGGTGGCTTTGCAACTGACACCGGTCCGAATGGCCGCGTCGGTTTTGCGAACCGGCGCCTGAACGACAAAGGACATCAGTTCGACAGCAGACTATTCGTATCGCCTGTCAAGTCGGAGATCAATGCATCCTATCGCTGGCCAAGAAAAGACCCTCGCCGCGAGTGGTTCAGCGTCGTTACCGGTTTCCAGCATGAAGAGACCGACACGAGCGAACACGATACTTTCAAAATCGGCTTTCTGCGTTCGCGCAACGTCGGGAAGTCCTGGCTCGAAACGCGCTATCTCGACTATGCCTCCGAGAGTTTCATCGTTGGCGACCAGGATACGTCCAGTAAGCTGATTATCCTGGGTTCGAACTGGGAGACAGCCAAAGGCCGTGCCCTCAGCCGCACAACGAGCGGCTATCGCTTCAGTTTCGATATTCGCGGCGCGAGCGACTCACTGGGTTCCGACACCAGCTTCCTGCAGCTGCGCACGAAGGCCAAGTGGATACGTGCGCTCGGCGCAAAGACCCGGTTTCTGGCGCGCGCCAATCTGGGCATGACGGTCAAAGATGAATTTTCGGAATTACCGGCATCGGTGCGGTTCTTTACAGGTGGTGATCAGAGCGTCCGGGGTTACGAATTCGAATCGTTGGGTCCTGTCGATTTGAATGGCGACGTCATTGGTGGCAGCAATCTGATCGGTGCCAGTCTTGAAATCGATCGTAAGTTCAAAGACAACTGGGCCATTGCCGCTTTCGTCGATACCGGCAGTGCTTTCGATGACACCGACTTCGAATTCAGCACGGGTATCGGCGTCGGCGTCCGATGGTATTCGCCGGTCGGACCGATCCGGTTCGATATCGCGCACCCCCTCGATAATCCCGACGAGAATTTGCGGATTCACATCAGCCTCGGACCTGACCTGTAATGCACAAGGCCATGAAATGGAGCGTCGGTGGCATCACGGCCATTGTCGTTGTCGCGCTAGTGCTGATCATTACGATGGCTGTGATACTAAACACGGCGTCTGGCAGCCGTTGGGCGATTGACCGAATCAGTGCGGCCCTTCCCGGCAACCTCGAGGCAGGCGATTTTGACGGCACGCTCTGGCAGGGGCTGCGCTTTTCGACGCTCGTCTATCGGGATGACGATCGGGAGATCAAAGCCGTGGAACTCGCGTTGAGCTTCGACTGGTCCGCTCTTGCGGCAGGTCGGCTGACACTGAGCGAACTCGAGGCGAAGACTGTGGAACAACGCGAGCTGGGCGCAGCGGAGCCCGTACCGAAACCACTCGAAGTGTCGATGGAGGCGCTGCCCATTGATATTGCGATCCGGCGTGTCGCGGTCGGCGAGTTTGCTTTCGGTGACGACAGTAAGACTACAAATTTTTACGGCATCGCAATTGACAATGCACGCATTGACGGAAACACGATACGAGCCAGAAACGCATCTGCGTCAACGACCGATATCGCAGTTTCCGCTGAAGATCTCTCGATGACCCTACAGGGTGATGTCCCGTTATCTGCGAACATCCAGTGGAATCTTGCGGATGGCAGCCGGTCAGGATTCGGCGCATTGAGTGACTCGCTCGCAGAGCTGTCTTTTGAACAGACCGTAGCGGGACCACAGCCCGGCAGAGTGTCGGGGTCCGTAAAGTTGCTTGGCCGGATCGAGCCGGAATTCGACGTGCAGATCAACTGGGAGAGCTGGTCGTTTGGCGAGTACGAGTTGATCGATGGCGAGGCGCGTATCACGGGGCTGGTCAGCCAGTACAGAGCTGCGTATGACCTCGCTGTAATGCTTCCCGAGGGGCAGCAATACCAGGTGGCCGGTACGGCAGAGGGCGATACCGAGAAGCTTGCCGCATTTGACGCTCAGGTCGACGGTTTGGCTGGTCTTGCCGAGCTATCCGGATCGCTGGCATGGTCCCCTGCGTTCATGGCCGAAGCTGAGGTGACCGCATCGCAGATCGACCCGGCGGTTTTCGTGAAAGAGCTGTCCGGCAAGCTCGATGCGGCCGCAATGATCACGATCGACGATGCTGGCACTGTGAAGGTCGAGGGACTGACGGTTACCGGCGATCTCAATGAAGCGCCTGTTCAAGCGACAGGCAGCCTGCTGTTGGCGCCACAGCGCATGCAGTGTGAAAGCTGCTCGCTGTCCGTCGGTAGAAACACACTGAGGTTCGACGGCGGATCCACCGACGACCAGATCGCTGTGTCGCTTTCGATCGATGCGCCGGACCTCGCCGAATTGTGGCCTGATCTCTCGGGTACTGCGAGCGGTAATGGGAGGTTGGCAGGTTCATTCGACAGTCCACGGTTCACAGGTGCGCTCACGGCGCGCCAGGTTGCATTCC
>CAMYMP010000172.1 GCA_947259435.1 uncultured Woeseiaceae bacterium | reverse complement strand
GACGATGTCGGCGGCACCGGAAATATCGCGAATGGGTTTTTCCCATTGCAGCACGAGTTCTTCGGTCGTCATGTCACGGTCACGAACCTTGCGCACGACTTCGGAAAGATAGATGGCGTGTTTTGCCTCATAGTTTGCCTGTCGCGCGAGGCTGCGCGGCAGGTCGGTGTCGTAGCGGTTCTCGCTGAGTTCACGCTCTGCGTCGGCAAGCAGCTGTTTCGCTTTACCGAGAGTAACTGGCGCATAACGCCCCACGCGGGCCCGGTCGGCGGCGGCCAGTAGCTGGCGGGTTTCACTCAGGTACTGTGCTTTGATGGCGACGAGTTCCGCGTCGCGGTACAGACTGGTTGCCTCGATGTCACGGCGTTTCGAGCCTTTGAGGTCGCCGCGTTCCAGCAGTCGGATGGCTTCGGCAAACGTGCGCTGCGCCTGTGACCAGATTTCGGCGGAGAGCTTCGGGGCCTGTGCGTTGGCGGCGTCCTGGCGGCTCTTCATGACCTGCGCGAGGGCAGTGGCTGCAAGTTCAGCCGCCGTCGTCGCCGTCCTGAAATGGCGCGCAGCATCTGCCGCGTTCGAGCGTACGACCTCGATATTGCGGCCGCGCTCAAGCGCGAATTCGGCGTCCGAGTATTCCTTCATGCCCCGTTCGTAGCTTCGCGGCGCCAGCAGTTCGGCGTTCGCCGCGTCGGCGGCGGCCTTGGCGGCGTCAGCCTCTTTGAAAAAGGTCTTTCTCAGCTCGTCCTGGGCGACGGCGGTGCCGATGCCCAGCGACAGCGTGATGATCAGGATGCAGCGCACGAATCCTGTTTTTGCGGCCATTGTTCAGTTCCTGCGTAGAGTGAGTTGAAAACTGCCCAAGCGATAAGCAGTTAGTGACGCATATTACATATGCTGCGGCGCAAAATCTGTGCGCCGGGTCCCCGAAGTTCGCGGATTTTACGCCTGGTCTCGGCTTTGCGCGAGGTCGTTTTTGCTGCACCACAGCAAATCTGCGCCCGTATTCTGTTCAATCGGGCATTTTGTGGCATGGCTCACAGAAGGACTTGAGGCCGCTCGGTAGTCTTACACCATGTCCGCGAAGTACTACACGCAGTTCATATTGACCGACGCGCAATACCGCGGCGGCAATGAATTCAGCGGTGTGATTGAACTCAGTCAGCCGATGGATATGGACTCCGATGCGCGCGACATCGAGGCCGTACTGGCCCGCAATTTCGACCTGCAGAAAAACGCAGTCAAGCTCGTTAGCTGGTCGAGATTGCACTAGGTTCTTCTGGCGCAAAACCGATTCCCCCTGACTCTCCCGGCTTCGGCCGGGATTTTTTTTGCCTTTATCTGTGCGACAATGCGTGCCCTTTCGCCAGGCACCAAGCAAACCGAATGAGCAGCACCCCCGACAAGACGTTCCGCGGTATTCCAATTGTGAAAAGCGGCACCAAATACGAGACGGAAGAGGGTTTCTCGGCCATCAAGAATGGCGTAAAGACCCGCCGTGATGCCGAACCGCTAGTGACCGGCAACAAGCCCGATTGGCTACGCGCGAAAATGCCGTCCGGAAAAGGCCATGCGGCGGTTCGACGCATCGTCAAAGAGCATCGCTTGAGTACAGTGTGCGAGGAATCGATGTGCCCGAACATTGGTGAGTGCTGGAATGCCGGAACCGCGACGATCATGGTCATGGGCTCGGTTTGTACGCGGGCCTGCCGCTTTTGTGCCGTGGACACGGGCAATCCGAAGGGCTGGCTCGATTCGGAAGAGCCCAGAAATACAGGTCGTGCGGTAAAGCTCATGGGACTCGAGTATGTCGTCATCACATCGGTTGACCGAGACGACCTGGCCGACGGCGGCGCCGCACATTACGCGGCCTGCGTGCGTGCGATCAAGGCAGAGAATCCGGCAACGGCCGTTGAGGCCCTGACGCCTGACTTCAACGGCGTCATGGAGCATGTCGAAATTGTGGTTGATTCGGGACTCGATGTCTTTGCGCAGAATGTGGAGACCGTGCGGCGGCTAACGCACCCGGTGCGCGATCCGCGCGCGGGTTACGATCAGACGATCGACGTATTGCGGCACGCCAAGAAACACCGTCCACATGTGCTGACAAAGACAAGTCTGATGCTGGGCCTGGGCGAGCGCGATAACGAGATCATGCGCACAATGGACGACCTGCGCGACGCAAACGTCGATATCCTGACGCTGGGCCAGTACTTGCGGCCAACGCCAAATCACATTGCTTTGGATCGTTACGTGACACCGGACGAGTTTGACCTTTACCGGCGCGAAGGCCTGGACAAGGGCTTTCTCGAGGTGGTTGCCGGACCGCTGGTTCGCTCCAGCTATCGCGCCGAGCAGGTCCTGCAGAAGAACAACGTCGGCCTCGCCGTATGAGTCAGTTTCTGGTCGAGTACGGTCTCTTTTTGCTGAAGGTCATGACGATCGTCGTGGCCATCATAATCGTCATCAGCGTTGCAACGGCGGCCGGCCGCAAGGCCAGCCAGGAAGGCCTCGAAGTCGAGAGTATCAACAAGAAATTCAGGTCGATTGCGACCGCGTTGCGCAAGGCCGTGTTGAAAAAAGACGAGCAAAAGAGAGAGGCGAAAGAGGAAAAGAAGCGGGACAAAGCTGAAGCGAAGCAAGCTTCGGTTCGGCCGCGCAGTTTTGTCATCAATTTCAAGGGAGACCTCAAAGCAAGCGCCGTGCCGTCGTTACGTGAAGAGGTCAGTGCGGTCCTCGAAGTCGCGACGGCGGATGACGAGGTCATCGTGTGCCTCGAAAATCACGGCGGCGTGGTACATGAGCACGGTCTTGCCGCATCTCAGCTGGCACGAATTCGCGATCGGGAGATTCCGCTGACGGTCTGCGTCGACAAGGTCGCCGCCAGCGGCGGCTATCTCATGGCGTGCGTGGCGTCCAGGATCTATGCGGCGCCTTTTGCCATTCTCGGCTCGATCGGCGTGCTGGCGCAGATTCCGAACTTCAACCGCATGCTCGACAGTCACGGTGTCGATTTCGAACAGATTACGGCAGGCAAATACAAACGCACTGTGACGATGTTCGGAGAGAATACCGACGAGGATCGCGCGAAGCTTAAAGAGGAACTGGAAGACGTGCATGCCCTGTTCAAGGCGGCAATCAGCAAGTACCGGCCCGACCTCGACCTCGATAAGGTGGCCACGGGTGAGCACTGGTATGGCACGAGGGCGCTCGAGCTCGGTTTGGCTGACGAGATCAAAACGAGCGATGAGCTGCTGACCGAACTCGCTGTCGACCGCGATCTGTATCAGCTTACCTACCGCATCAAGCAGCCGCTGCAGAAACGGCTTATGGCAAATATCGATAGCGCGCTCGAAAAAGTCGACGCCGCGGGGTGGCGGCGCAAATTCGAATCACGCCTGCCTCGCTAGAGCCGGAACTGGCAGCGCGCAGAATTGTCGTAAACTGTATGCAGAGTTCAAGGATATCGGTTCGAGACCATCCCATGCTTACGCAGCGATTCAGATTGTTGTTATCACTGGCAGTTGTCGCCGTCAGCGGGCTGCTGTGGTCTCATCATGCCGCGGCGATTTCCGACAGCGAAATGGCCGCAGAGGCCGCCAAGCAGTTCGCCCAAATGAAGGCCTCGATGCCGCTGACGACGGATCGCGAAACTATCGATTACATCGCCTGCGTCGCCAACGCGGTCGTCAGCGAGTTGGATCCGCCACACAGTGATCTCGCGTGGGAAATGGCCATTTTCGATAACGACGCCGTCAATGCGTTCGCAATGCCGGGTGGCAAGATCGGTGTGATGGTGGGCATCCTCAATGCGGCGCAGAATCAGGACCAGCTGGCTGCGGTCATTGGCCACGAGATTGCACATGTGACTGCCGATCACTCGAAAGAGCGGGCGTCACGCGGCAAGCTGTCCAATGTGGGCATTCAGGTCGCTGCAGTGCTCCTCGGTGGCGGACACCAGGGCGCAACCTACACGGCCCACGAAGCTCTCAATCAGGGCGCGGCGTTCGGCATCATGTTGCCGTTCTCCCGCAATCAGGAAAGTGAAGCTGATGTCATCGGTCTGAAGTACATGGCGAAGGCCGGCTTCGACCCGCGTGCGGCGGTGCCGTTGTGGCAGAATATGACCAATGAAGCAGAGGAAGCCCCGGCCGAATTTATTTCTACGCATCCGTCCAGTGAGAAACGTATCGATGCGCTGGTCTCGCAGTGGATTGATGCCCTGCCGCTCTATAACCAGGCCAGGCAGGAAGGCCGCATTCCCAACTGCATACCACCGCAGTCGTCGCTGCAAATATCCGAAGAGGAGTAACGGCGCCGTACTTC
>CAMYMP010000171.1 GCA_947259435.1 uncultured Woeseiaceae bacterium | reverse complement strand
AGGAGTCATCGTCACCACCCGTCTGTATCCCTGTGATGCGGCCAATATAGATGATACTAATTTAGTTGTCTATAAATTAGCATTTACTACTTTATTCGGATGAATGGCGACGTTCAGCGCCCGGCGTAATCCTGTACCGTTTTCCAGGCCACCTGCTGCAGGTACAGAGCGGTGTCCTTACCCAACCCGGCGTCGTACAAAAGACCAACCGGTGACCGGTCGTACAGCGCGGCAAAAAAGGTACAGGCGGCAAGATAGGTGCCGGCCAGCGACGGATGGCGGCCGTCGTCGATTCGAAGCGGAATATCCGGCCGTTCGGCCGTCACCGTGGCGAAGGCAAGCCCCACTGGTACAACCTGCGCGTCGAGTTCGCGCCCGATGTCCGTGTAAGCCTTGTCGATCTGTGCCGTCATTTCCGGTTTGCCGGTATACGCCCAGGTCATGAAGAACACGGGTCGCGTGCCCTGCTTGCGAGCGATGGCCGCATACTTTCGCGCGGCTTTCCTGAAAGGTTCTGCCGTAGTTTCGCTGATCGGACCCACGCTATGCCCTTGCATTACGACGACGTCCCAGTGTTCTGCCGAAACAACGTTCTTGAAACCGCCCGCGTGCTCGGGCAGCTGCCCGCCCGATATCGTCATGATCCGTGACCGGGAATTCTCGGGTGTGAACAGGCCCGACGCCCAGGTGAGTTTACGAAAGTGCTTGTGCAGGCTGTCGTTGTAATAAGTGAAGCTGTTGCCAACGAACAGTACTTTCGCGGGAGGGGTAACAGCGATGGACGCCTGCTCGGCAGTGGCGCATGCCGCCAGGCCGACCCCCGACAACAGGGTAATTAGCAAAAAGGGGGCGAAGCCCCCTTTTCGTTTGTCGAGTTTCACCGTGATCAGAATTGCAGCTTCAGGTCGAGATAATAGTTGATGCCGAGGTCGCGGTGCATATCCGAGAAATAGCTAAACCGCACGTCCGCAAGCGGCGCACGTTCGTCGGTAATATTGTTGATTCCCAGACGAACTCTCAGATCCTCTGCATCCATCAAACTGAATCGATAATCAAGCGATGCGTTGTAGGTCGTCATTGACGGAATGACATAGTCGATCCCGTTCGGAGTACCGTCATCAATATTGAGCGACGTTTGAATAAAATCGCCTAGCTTAAGGCCTGTCAGCGCGGCACCCCACGCGTCTTTGCTCCAACCAATACGGATCGTATGTTTGGATTCTGCATTGCCGTTCTGCCGGACCAAGTCGTCAAAACCGACGACCGGAACGTCGGAAGGCAATTGCCCAGATTGCTGAGCCGCAACGAGCAACGCCGCATCACCGCCTGCTTTTTGTTCATACTTGTCAAGGAATGCACCAACGTAACGCAGGTCGAAATTGCCAATCGCCGTGTCCAGATTGTAATAGATGCCAACGTCGTACCCACGTATCGTGCGGGTATCCAGATTCGCGTACCGATCATCAACCCGGATTACCGCGCCGACCGGGCAGATGCCCGCATCCAGGTAAACCTGTGACTCCACGGCGTCAAGTGTTGACGGATCTTCCCGTACGACGGCCGGGTTACCCGCCAGCGTCGCGCAATTCGCCGTGCCTTGCTCCAGCAGGAACAACAGGTCGAGCGCCGTATGGTTTTCTTCGCCGAACAGGCCGATCGTATTGTCCTTTTCGATTTCCCAGAAATCCAGCGTAACCGTCAGGTTTTCGATCGGATCTACGACGATGCCGAAAGAGGTGTTCGTCGATTCCTCAGGCACCAGTGATTGGCTGCCGGATGCCAGGCGCTGCATGGCGTAGCGGCAATCGAGCGTATCTTCGTCAGGATCGGCAAAGAAACACACGAAATCATCCCTGGTATTGTTTCGCGCGACATCGCCCTCGTTGACGGTCACTAGATTTGGCACTCTGAACGCTTCAGACCACGACGCGCGCAACAGCACCTGGTCAATAGGCCGCCATCCGACCGCGAGCCTCGGAACCGTCGTATTGCCAATGTCGGAGAAGTCCTCGTAGCGTAGCGCCGCTTGCACATCGACGCTCTCGAACAATGGAATCTGCAACTCAGTAAACAGCGATGTTACGTCCCGGCTGCCGCGACTGTCGGAACTCGGACTCGAGTTCATCACATCGGATACAAACGGAAAGGTGTTGCCGCTGTTGTCGACATAGTTAATGGTGCCGTCGAGACGCGGATCGCGATTGTCTACGAATGACTCTTCACGAAACTCTATGCCGGCTAGCAGGCCGACCGGCCCGGCAGGCATTTCGAACAAGTCGTTTCTCGACAGCTTGAAGTCGATCAGCTTTAATTCCGTCTCGTTGTCTCTCCTGACGTCGATCAGCATCTGCTCGATATTTGTATTGACACGTCCAGAGAATGCGTTGTAGGCCGACGGCGTTGTATCGTTCAACGCCTGCTGCAACAGCGTGTTCGAGATCCGATTATGAGTGATATCTTCTTTTTCGGCTTTGGACCAGATAACCGCCGTATCCCAATCCCAATCTCCCCACTGTCCCCGGAATCCCTGCAGGAAACGATAGGTCTCGCCATCGTTGTCGACGATTCTCGGCGCCTCTGTCCAGCGCCGGTTATCGATTTGCAACGCAAAGCCTTCAACCGGAATACTGCCTGCGCCAACAACGCTGTCTGGCAGCCTGTTCGGAGAGCCAACCGGGCCGAACGGATTGTAATAGTTATCAGCGGCTATTTCGTATCGCGCCACAGCACCAAGTTTGGCCGAAGCATGGCGAATCGTATTGGTATTCGAAATATAGGCGGAAAATTCCGTGTAGCTTTCGACACCGTTCTCAAATTCGTGATTCAGGTACGCATACAAGTTCGTTCGATCCAGCTCACCGAACAAATCCCTGTTCTCGTTGAGGTTGTGGCGAAAGATTCCCGCGCCATCGACAGCGCCGCAGGTGCCGAAACCCAGATCCCACTCGCAATTCGGATGGCCGATTGGGAAAGTCTCGAACTCACCGGACCCATCCGTAATACCGCCAATGCTGCCGCCGATGATGTCGTATTGCCCATACTCGGAATTAATGCTGTTGTTCCTGAATCGAGTATCGCCTTCCCACGGAGACCCAACCGGCACGAGGCGCCTGAAGTCGGCGTCGGCCCAACGTGCTTCGTCTTGAGAATTGACCCTGTCGCGACGATAGTGATCGAGAAACACGCCAAGATTCGTCTGGCCGCCATTGAAATTCTTGCCCCATTCAACCGAGAAGCGTTGATCATCGCGAGGAACATGATCGTAACTGCTGAAACGCGTTCGAATATTAAAGCCTTCGAAATCGGTCTTTAGCACGTAATTGACAACGCCGGCTACAGCATCGGCGCCATAGATAGCCGACGCGCCATCTCTAAGCACTTCGACCCTCTCCAGACCGAATACCGGCAAGCTTTGCGCATTAACCGTGTTGACCGGAATAAAGCTTCCGCCCACTGCTTCGGTCTGATAAGCAGCCGCATTGACCAGCCGTCTGCCGTTCAATAATACGAGTGTATTTCCGGTACCGAGGTTGCGAAGGTTATAGGCGCCGATGTCGCCGCGCGCGGAGTTCACACCACCGCTAATATTCTCCGCCTCGCTGAAGAAGTTCTGTCCCTGTTCCGCCATGAACTCGATGAGTTCATCGCCCGAATCTACTCCAAGTGCCTCAATGTCGCTGGCATCGATAACTGACACGGGTAGTGCATCAGAAATTTTCGCGCCCCTGATCTGTGACCCGGTGACCGTGATCTCTTCGATATCGTCGTCTTTTTCCTGTGCAAGAGCCGATCCGGGCCCTGCCAGCAGTGCGGTCGTGAAGATTGCGAACAAAGCTCGACGGCACAGATGACCGTCACATTGCGATGGAATATTCATGAGTCACCCCCTGATTTTTTGTAAAATTTTATTGTTATTAGCGCCACTATAGTTAAATACACGCGTACACGCGCAATCCGCATCATTTTCACCGAAAAAATACCATTTGTCCCTACCGGTTTGTACGAACACCCTTTATGCCAGCAGCCAGGGCGCCGCAAACAGCGAAATCACTGTCACCATGACGATTCCGAGCAGGTTCAGAGCGAACCCTGCTCTTATCATTTCCGGAATACTGATGGTGCCGGTCGCGGGGCGGGGTCGCCACGGGCAGCATGAAAGCGCAGCTTGCGGCGATTGTAATCGGCACGGTCAGCACGATCGGCGGCACACCTGCCTGCAGCGCAATCGCACCTACAACCGGCAACAACGTCGCGGTCGTCGCGAGATTGCTCGTGAGTTCCGTCAGGAATATGACCATGGTGACGGCCGCGACAACGAGAACGGCTGTGCCGAGTGAATTCAAGGGTGCCAATCCCTCACCGAGCCACAGAGCCAGCCCCGAACCCGATACGGCCGCCGCCAGGCTCAGGCCGCCCCCGAACAGGATCAACACGCCCCAGGGCAAACGGCTCGCGTCATGCCAGGTCATCAACTGCGGCTGAGAGCGATCACCGCTCGGCAGCATGAACAGCAGGATAGCGGCGGTCATCACGATGCCCGAATCGGAAATGCCGGTTAGTCCGAACCACTCGGCAATAGGCCGTCCCATCATCCAGCTGAAGATCACGGCACCGAAAACTATCGCGACCCGCTTTTCCGGTGTCGTCATCGGACCCATTTCTTCGCGCATTCTGTGTAAATGCTTTTCGACCGCCTCACTGGCCGGGATATTCACTTTAAAAATGATGCGCGTCAGCACGAACCAGGCGATCGGTAACATTATGAAAGTAATCGGCAAGCCAACCAGCATCCAGCGCGCGAAGCTGATCTGGATGCCGTAGTTTTCAGCCATGAAACCAACCAGCAGCGCATTCGGTGGCGTTCCGATAAGTGTTGCGAGGCCGCCGATGCTCGCTGAGTAGGCGAGGCCCAGCAGCATTGCCACCTGGAATTGGTGGCGCTCGTTGGCGGTCAGGTCTCCGGCATTGTCACGTATCACCGATGAAACACTCAGGACGATCGGCAATAGCATCATCGTCGTGGACGTATTTGTCATCCACATGCTCAGCAGGGCGCAAACGAACATGAAGCCGCCGATCAGTCGCCGCCCGTTTGTTCCTACGCGATCCAGAATCGCCAGCGCTATACGTTTATGCAGGTGCCATTTCTCGAGCGTGAGCGCCATGATGAATCCGCCCAGGAACAGGTAGATGATCGGATTCGCGTAAGGCGCGGCTGCATCGCGTATTGGAGCAATACCGAGCGGTGCAAAAGCGACGATCGGCAGAAACGCGGTCACAAATACGGGGATGGCTTCGGTGGCCCACCAGATCGCCATCCAGATTCCGACAGCGGCAACCCGCCAAGCCTGCGGTGACATCGTTTCCTGCCAATGTTCTGTTGCGAACATCAACGCGAAGACTGCCGGGCCGAGTATCCGACCAATGCGTTGGTACGTCTTGATTTCCCGATTGACCGGTGGCTCACCCGGTCTGGATGCGGTGATCAACTCGCTTCCCCGTTATTATTCTTGTTAGTACTTAAAAGGTGTTGAAACCTCAAGAAGCGCAAGGAATACATGATGTGCCCTCTGCAGGCACTCTGCCATACGGCGACTTGAGGGCACAAGCTGAGCGCCTCCTGCGCGGGATCAGGGCCCGCTCACATCTGAAACTGAATGTGCGTGGCAAACCTGGCGCTTGGTGCGGCCTCGTTATCGTCGAGCCAGGGCGTCTGCCACTCCACCCAGGCAAGGTCGTCGAGTGACACGGTGGCTCCTGACTTGTCTTCACTGATGTCGACGACGTCAATCAGCAATCGCACCGAGTGTGTTGCGACCCTCGGCTGGTTATAGTCGAGCGAGAAATCAGTCCAGTTTGTGCTTGAACCTTCCCACACGCCAATCTGCCTGATGGGACCACCGACCAATGCGTCCTCGAGCGTTTCCGTCGCGCGACGTCGCTGCAGCAGAAATCGGACCCTGACATCTCCATCTACCTTGATTCGGCCGCTGACCGTCGCGGGATTGGACAATGTGATAACTCGCTCGAAAACCTTCATACCACTGCGAACGGTTTGCTCCCCTGCCGGCACACGAATGTTTGCTCCCCTGCCGGCACACGAATTTCCAAAAGATTGTTGTCGCCCGTCTTGAGCGAAGCGTTGCGTGCCTCGATCCAGGTCCGGTCATGCGCGCCGTAAAGGCGGGCATATTCAAAATCACCGCGACCAAGCAGGTCGAGCCCCAGGCGATATGGCGGATCCTTCGATTTGACGGTCAACGCCTGCAGGGGTGACACCCCCAGGCTTCCGACGTGCACTGGCGCGCCACTCGCAGAATCGTCGACTGTGACAGTCGTCGTCATGCGCGGTTTGCCATCGCATGCGTCGGCAACGGCGTGAAATCCGCTGGGGCGCATGCAGACACTCGAGTCCGCCAGTCGCGCCAGCCGCGTGAGTATTGCGTATCGCAGCAGCCCCGTCGCCGGCGTTGGCAGGTAGCCATTGATGTGCAGGGGCACGGCTTCGGCGCGGTGCAGTGCATCCCCGTCCATCCAGACATAGAGCAGCATGCCGAGCTGCGTCGTGTAGTGGTACTGGTCGAACAGGAAATTGCCAAGCGAGTAAGCGATGAGCCGGTCCTGGTATATCTCGAAGCCCTGCAGCACGTGCGGATGGTGACCGATCGCGATATCTACGCCGTCGGTAATTGCCTGCCGCAGCGTGGTTCGCTCTGATAGCGCCGGTGTTTCCGCGTATTCCAGGCCCGCGTGAAGTTGCAGCACCGATATCGAATTTTCAGGCAGCTCGCCGAGGTCTTCTGCAATGACCGCGGCATTGCCAAGCGCCGCGCCGCCTTTCGATGCCTCTGCCACCTGGCTCGGCTCGAACGTGCCCGGCCAGCCGACGTAGCTCAGGAAGCGGTGGTCGCGCCCGTCGACGTCAACACTCGCCGGCTTGCGGGCCTCCTCTTCATTGACGCCGGCCCCGGAGTATACGAGTTCGGTCGCCTGCAGTGCTTCCAAAGTCGACCTTACGCCCGCATCACGGTAGTCGTACAAGTGATTGTTGCCGAGTGCAACGTAGTCGAAGCCTGCCCATTGCAGCAGCTCTGCCAGTTCGGCGGGCGAATAAAATGTTACTGACTTGGGCACACGATTCGTAAGCGCTTCGTTCGACAACTGCGTTTCCATATTGACCGACGCAATATCCGCGAGCTCGATGTACGGACGCACGTGCGCCAACAGTTTCTTGCCATCGTCGAGAACGCTTGCCCGCCGCACCAGCGTTGGCTCGCTCGCCCGTGGCTCGAAATAACGGCGGCTGAGCATCGCATCGCCCGCAAACACCATGAGTGTGCGTCCCGGTTTTCTTTCAACCAGCTCTATGTCGGGCATAACTGCCGGACGTCCCGTAACGAAGTCAGATCGGTGAAGGGTGTGTAAAAAAGCGTAATAGCCCGGTGCCTCGATGCGCACGCTGACGGTTGTCGGCGAGTCCAATGCAAACATGAACTCACCGTCCGAACCCACATCATTTGAGACGTTACGCACAGAGACGGTTGCCCCGGTGATGGCAGCGCCTGCTTCATCGATAACACGACCGTGCACACGCACAGGATCAGCGCTCGCAATACTGGCGAGTGCTAAACCGGCAACAGCCAATGCGACTAAAACGCGCTTCATGGGATGCATATTCCTGGCATAAGCTGTGGTTATACTAGCAGCGAAGCATTAGCCGCAGGTGTCCTCAAGGGAGTTTTATGCACGTCGTCGTAGTCGGCGCGGGGGTTATCGGTGTCACAACCGCGTACTACTTGTCTGAACTCGGATGCCAGGTAACGGTTGTCGATCGCGCGTCCGGTGTCGCCGATGGTGCAAGCTACGCGAACGCGGGCCAGCTTTCTTACAGCTTTACCGACGCCCTGGCAAAACCACAGTTTCTTGCCAGGATCCCGGGAATAGTGGCGGGGCACGACGACGCCTATAGCATCCGGCTTTCCCCTGACCTCGTTCCGTGGGGCCTGCGGTTCCTGTCACAGTGCACGAGCCGGCGATCTGAACAGAATACCGTGGCGGTTTTGCAGGCGGCGATGCGATCCGAAATCCTCATGCAGGAATTACGCAAGCGCCTGCCTTTTGAGTTCTCGTATCAGCCGGCCGGCAAGCTCGTACTTTTAAGTACGCAAAAAGAGCTGCATGACGCCGAGGCCGCCGTCGCGCTGAAGAAGGCGCACGGTTGCGAAACGCAAATACTACAACCGGATGCGGCAATCGATATCGAGCCCACGCTCGCCGACATGACTGAGCAGTTCGTTGCCGCCGTATACTCAGAGAACGACTCAGTTGCAGACTCGCATCTATTTACGGTCGGGCTGAAAGAGATGCTCGAAAACTCGGGGCGCGTTAGTTTTCGGCTCGGCGTTCGGGTAAAACGATTGCGCAAAGTCGGGCAGCGACTCCACAGCATCGAACTGGAGGATAGGGAACTATCCGCCGACGCGGTCGTTGTTTGTGCCGGCGCGTGGAGTGGGCAGTTGCTCGAAACGGTCGGCATCAATCCGCAAATTCAGCCGGTAAGAGGCTACAGCCTGACGCTGCCGGAAGGCGACGCTGCTCCAAACGTCAGCATCACGGTCCTCGACAAGAAAATCGTGTTTAGTCGCGTCAATGGCCGGGTCAGAATTGCGGGATTCGCCGACTTCAGGGGATTCAGAATCGATAAAGACGCACAGCGCATCGATACTCTGCTGGCCGTGGCACGCGATTCGGCACCGCGCGCAGCAGATTACGACACGCATAAACACTACCAGTGGGGCGGTTTTCGGCCGATGACCCCGAACGGCCGGCCGCGCGTGGGCCCTTCGGCGATCGGCGGTCTGTATCTGAATACTGGCCATGGCATGCTTGGCTGGACGCTGGCCTGTGCTTCGGGTTATGACGTTGCTCAATCAGTCACCCGCAATAATGTTTAAAAGAAGATCGCTCATGCGCAAACTTCTCGCTTACGTCGTTGTCTTGTTGCTCGTTGGCGCTTGTGCGACGCCGACACGCTCGTTCGACGCCGGCACACCCTGCGAAGCATCGTCATTCACGGTTATAGACGGCTTCGGCGGGGCGCGGCGCGGCCGCTGCGAGGTGCTTTCCAGAGATCACGTTCAATTACGAATACTTCCCGAAGATGATGGCTACATAAACCCGAGCCCCTGGTATTCGTTCAAGCTGGTCCCGTCGACACGGACGAATGCCATTGTGTCCCTGCAATATGTCGGCGGGCGTCACCGCTACGTTCCGAAAACCAGTTCGGACGGAATAAGCTGGATGCCCGTCGACGAAAGTCGCGTCCGAATTTCGGATGACGGCACGCTCGCAACGATCAATGTGCCCCTCGAGACCGACACTGTGTGGATATCCGCACAGGAACTCGTGACACCGGCAATTTACGATCGCTGGAATACCCGGACCGCAAAACAATCTGATGCCGAGCTCCGGCTACTAGGTCTCTCAATGGCCGAACAGCCGATCCGCTACCTGGTAAGCAACCCGTCGGCGAAGAACGTGCTGCTGCTGGTAGGCCGCCAGCACCCTCCTGAAGTGTCCGGCGCTTTCGCGTTTTTTACGTTCGTTGAAACCCTGCTGGCTGACTCCGAACTCGCGGTGCGGTTTCGCGAGCGGTTTCAAATCATCGCCATTCCGTTGCTGAACCCTGACGGCGTGCTCGGCGGAAACTGGCGACACAACCTCGGCAGCACCGACCTGAATCGTGACTGGGGCATCTTCAAACAGCCGGAAACCCGACTCGTCGGCGAGCTGCTCGACAATCTGGATGCAGAAGGTAGCCGCGTTCGCGTATTTCTCGATTTTCACTCCACGGATCGCAACCTGTTTTATACGCAGGACCAATCGGAGCCTACGGATCCGCCGAACTTCTTCGACGCCTGGTTTGCCAAAGCGGCACCGAAGCTTGGCGATTACCCATTTTCGCACGAGGCAAAGCCGGGGAAACGACCGGGCGTCGGCAAGAACTACATGTACCGTCGCTATGGCATTCCGGCTGCGACTTACGAGGTGGGCGACGAGACCGACAGGGAGGCTGCTCGCGCCGCGGCCGTTGTCTTTGCTGAAGCGCTGATGACGCTGATGCTCGAAACGCTCGCGGAAACGCGCTGATGAGATATAATCGCCGGCCATTGCCGTACACCTCGTGCGGCCGAATCAGGCAATCAAGCTCCGGAGCAGTAAGTTGAGAAAATGTCAGACCTGACACAGGGCGTATACACGCGTGACGTCGGCGAGTACCAGGCCGCTGTTGCAGAGCGCATTCGCCCCGTCAGCCAGGTATACCTGCCCGGTGAGGAGCACAGCGCGCCGACACCGACGGTCAAAGCCGTGGCAGAGCCTGAACCGGTTGCAGCGGCATTGACCGGCCCACAGGTCTACAACTCGGCCTGCCTTGCATGCCATGCCGCCGGCGTTGGCGGAGCCCCGGTCGTCGGTGACGCCGCCGCCTGGACGGCACGAATCGCCCAGGGTGCCGACGTTCTGAAAAAGCACGCCATCGAGGGTTACACCGGCTCGGCCGGCTACATGCCGGCGAAAGGTGGCCGCACGGATCTCTCGGATGCTGAAGTTGCGGACGCCGTCGAATACATGGTGGATCAATCGCAATAAGCGCCCGTTCAGGGGCGCCGATCCAGGCAGCGCATCGACAGCGCCTCGGCAACGTGCGATGGCGATATTTTTCTCTCGTCTGCGAGATCAGCAATCGTTCGTGAAACCCGCAGTACCCTCTGGTGTGCCCGTGCCGAGAGGTTGAACTGCTCGGCTGCATTCTCGAGTAAAGCCCAGCATTGATCATCCGCGTCACAATGTTCTGCGAATCGTTCGCCTTCGAGCCGTGCGTTGCTCGTGCCTGAGCGTTGCATTTGCACACACCAGGTGTTTTTGATGCGCGCGGCGACCGTTGCACTGGTTTCAGCATCCGCGTTGTCCGACCTCAACACCGTCGTCGGCGGTCGCGTGACTTCGACATGCAAACCGCTGCAGCGACAGTCCGCCTGGCCGTCGCCGAGGTAACCGCAGGGACAGGGATTCATCGCCGCGATCAGCTGGAACTTCGCCGGGTATTCGGCCTGCCGTGCCGCGCGAGAAATCGTAATGAGCCCGGTTTCCATCGGTTCGCGCAGCACCTCGAGAACATTGCGATTGAATTCCGGCAACTCGTCGAGAAACAGCACGCCGTTATGGGCTCGCGACACCTCGCCGGGTCGCGGCCCCGGTCCACCGCCCACCAGCGCGGGGGCCGACGCCGTGTGATGCGGCGCCCGAAATGGCCTGCGGCGCCAGTCGGCCAATACGAGGGGCTTGCCTAGCACTGAATCGATCGCCGCGGTCTCCAGCGCTTCGGCTTCACTCATTGCGGGGAGCAGGCCCGGCAGGCGTCTCGCCAACATGCTCTTGCCCGTACCGGGTGGGCCGACGAATAGCAGATTGTGGCCGCCGGCCGCTGCAATCTCCAGCGCGCGCTTTGCGTGCTGCTGGCCTCTGACGTCGACCAGGTCATTCCGCGCAGCCGGATAGACGTCTGCACCCGATAGGGACGCTTCGGCACGATTCTCCGTGGGTACCACCACCCCCCGACCCGCTTCGTGCGCTTTCAAAACAGCGGGCAACATGCCGGGCACGCAGCGCAGCTCGCCGCTTAATGCCAGTTCGCCGTAGAACTCGAGATTGACCAACGCGGTCTTCGGAAACTGTTTGCGTGCCGCAAGGATGCCAAGTGCAATCGCAAGATCGTAACGGCCGCCCGTCTTGCGCATGTCGGCGGGACCGAGGCTGATCGTGATGCGCTGCTGCGGGAACTCGAAGCCCGAGCTCAGCAACGCACCGCGCACGCGGTCCTTACTTTCGCGTACTGCCGTTTCGGCCATGCCGACAATCGTGAACGCCGGCAGTCCGCCCGATAAAAACACCTCTATTGTTACGGGCGGCGCATCGATACCGAACTCCGCACGGCAATGCAGAATGGCGAGACTCATTGCTGCGGCCCTCCGTGGCCGTGATCGCTCGAAGAGCTTCGCGCCTACGCGTCTTTGTTTTCGAACGCTTCCAGTCGTTCTTCGAGCGCTTCGAGCTTTTCTCTCGTCCTCGCAAGTACAGCTTCCTGCACCTCGAATTCCTCGCGCGTAACGAGATCGAGCTTGCTCAGGGATGAACGAAGGACGGTCTTGCCAGGCTTTCAATTGATTCATCACTCATAGCGGTTTGATACCTGACAGGGACGCAAAACACCAGTGGCATTCGACCACCAACTCCCGAATTTGAGGACTTGCTCCCCAAAAAAGGGCAAGGGGTCCCAAACGGCGCTCCGATTTGGTGCAGGCCCGAGGCAGTGAATTTCTTAATCCATTGATTAACAAAGTTTTTATTGAAGTTGGCACGGTACCTGCTCTATAGGGGGCGACTTCGGCCTTCGAGGCCATCTTTTAATTTGGGAGCAATTAGAAATGAACAGCAAGAAAACGGCGTTTATCGCCATCGCACTTCTCACCAGCGGAATGGCGCAAGCCCAGTGGTCCGCAAACCTCGGTTACGCCAGCGACTACTTTTACCGCGGCATATTCCAGGCAAGCTCGTCGCCCAGTGGCGGCGTCGACTATGAACAAGGTGGTTTCTACGCCGGCGTATGGTCAGCCGACGTTAAAGACGGCCTCGAGGTCGACGGCTACTTTGGTTACGGCGGCGAAGTCGGCGAATTCGGCTACAGCATCGGTTACACCGGCTACTTCTACACGGGTGACTTTGACGATACGTACCAGGAGATCAACCTCGGCGGCAGCTACGGATTTGTAACCGTTGATGTCGCCATCGGCGAGTACGACAA